>CAZVFM010000018.1:0-20800 GCA_964626095.1 uncultured Roseivirgaceae bacterium
CACTTGGCCGAATTGCCGGTATCAGTGTTTTTGTACACTGGACTTTTCTAATTCTTATCGGCTGGATTGTGTATATCAATCTGCGCATGGGGCACAACACGATTGATATTTTATGGAGTGTGCTGTTTATTCTTACGCTTTTTGCCTGTGTTACTTTTCACGAACTAGGTCATGCGCTGGCTGCGCGCAGGTATAACATCAAAACCAAAAATATTACGCTACTGCCTATTGGTGGTCTTGCACAGCTTGAAGCTATCCCCGAAAAACCCAAAGAAGAATTAGTTGTTGCACTTGCCGGCCCTTTAGTCAATGTGATCATCGCCCTTCTGCTTTATCCTTTTGTTGCGCTCGGACCGGAAATCACCGAAGAGTTTGATCTGACCAAACTGAGTCATCATAATTTTCTTGCTTCCTTAATGATTGTAAATGTCTGGCTGGCGGTGTTCAATATGGTGCCAGCATTTCCCATGGATGGTGGCCGTGTGTTGCGCGCATTGCTTTCATTTAAATTTGATAGAGCAGTAGCCACCCGCATGGCGGCATCTGTTGGTCAGCTACTGGCCATTGGTTTTGTGTTGATAGGATTTTTTTACAATCCGTTTTTAGTGTTCATCGGCATTTTCATTTTTCTAGGCGCACAAGCCGAGGCACAGCATGCTGAAGCCAAATCGCAGCTCAAAGGATATACAGTTGCACATGCACTGATGCGCGAAGTGCCCAAGCTCAAACCAGACGATAGCATTCAGCACAGTACAGATTTATTACTTGATACACAAAACAGAAATTTTATTGTTGTAAGTGATGCAGGTGTTGTCGGTACGCTTAACAGAGATGAAATCATTCGTGCACTGCGTGAAGGCAAAGAAAATAGTCCGGTTAGTGAAGCCATGAACAAAGATTTTATTTCGCTTCAAGCCGACATGCCGCTGGAAGAAGCCTGGATGAAATTACAAATGGCAAGAAAAACTGCTGCACCGGTTTTTGCTGCCGGTGAATTGGTGGGTATGCTGGATACAGAAAACATTGCGGAGTTTTTAATGGTGAATGAAGCCCGCAAAAAGGGATAAATTTTTTCATCCGTGCAACTTGTCCCACTAACCTTGCGTCTAAGCATAAGACAATTATGTATTAGCGCCCTATGCACTCTCCCGAACTCTTGAAAGGCACCCTACAGACCATCGTACTTAAAGTGCTTAAAGACCATGGCCAAATGTATGGCTATGAAATTACTCAAAAAGTAAAAGAACTCTCCGATGAGCGCATCCTGCTCACAGAAGGGGCGCTTTATCCTACACTCCACAAACTGGAAGCTGATGGTTTGCTTAAAATCGAGATTGTAAATATTGGCAAGCGTGTGCGTAAGTATTATACGCTTACGGGTTCCGGAAAGGCTGAAGTGAAGCTGCGCGTAGCCGAGTTTTTAGATTTTATAAAAACCATGCATCATGTCTTAAATGTCCAAATGACTTAAGCAAAGGCAGGCAACTCCTAAAACAATGCACCTGAATCCAGACCATATCGATTACATCATTAAAGACTTGCACTACCGCGGTATCGTATATGATGGTTTGCAGGATGAAATCATTGATCATGTCTGTTCGGCTGTGGAGGATAAAATGGAATCCGGCAAGAAGTTTATCGATGCCTACAATGAAGTGTTAAAAACTTTTGGTAGCACTTCAGGCCTTCGCACTATACAGCAGCAAACATTAACATCAGAAAATCAAACTACAAAAATCATGATAAAAAACTATCTCACCATTGCACTGCGCAATTTGCGTAAACACAAGTTTTATTCATTTATCAACATACTGGGTTTATCTGTTGGTGTGGCGGTATGTCTCATCATAGCCCTCTTTGTGGTGAATGAATTAAGTTATGATAAACACCATGCACATGCACATCGCATTTACCGAATAAAATCTGATATCATCTTTGGGGGTAATCACTACCTCATGACGTTCGCCCCAGCACCCATGGCCGCTGCTTTACCCTTGGAATTTCCAGAGGTTGAAGCTGCGGTACATTTCAGGCAGCGTGGTTCTTACCTTGTTAAAAGAGAAACTGAAAATATTAAAGAAAAAAATGTGGTATGGGCCGGAAAAGATTTCTTCAAGATTTTTACCGCTCCCATTATTGAAGGAAGTCCTGAAGGAGTTTTAGATAAGCCCAATACCATGGCTATAAGCGAGCGTATCGCCAGGAAATTTTTTCCTGATGAAAGTGCGCTCGATCAGACCCTGATACTTGATAATCAGTGGCCTTTTAAAATCACAGCGGTTTATGAAACCATGCCTGTGAACAGTCACTTTCAGTTCGATTTAATTCTTGCAGCCGAAGGTTTGGAGGAAGCCAAATCACCATTCTGGTTGAGCAATAACTTTCAAACCTATTTGTTATTACAAGAAGGTGCTGATGCAAAAGCATTGGAAGCAAAATTTCCTCATATGGTTTCCACACACATGGGGCCCGCGCTTGCCCAGGTATTGGGCGATGATTTTACATTGGAAAAGTTTATGGAAACGGGGAACAAAATTGAATATACGCTTCAACCTCTGCTCGACATACACCTGAAAAGTGATTTGATGGGAGAGTTTGGTCCCAACTTCAATATCAGCTATGTATATATGTTTATCGCGATTGCGCTTTTTATTCTTGTGATCGCCTGCATCAATTTCATGAACCTCTCCACAGCACGTTCAGCTAATCGTGCAAAAGAAGTGGGCATCAGAAAAGTTATGGGTTCTTTTCGTTCACATTTAGTTCGACAGTTTTTATCTGAGTCGATTCTCATTAGCATCTTTTCTTTCAGCATAGCGCTTGGCATCGCCTATTTGTTGCTGCCTGTTTTTAATGATTTAGCCGGACGCACACTCTCCATTCCTTTTGGCAATTTTACTTTCTATGCAGTTCTTATTTCTGGAGCTGCTATCACAGGACTGTTTGCGGGTACTTACCCTGCATTTTTTCTTTCTGCTTTTAAACCTGTAAGTGTTTTAAAAGGAAATGTAGCTTTGGGAATGAAAAGCGGTTTCATCCGCAGCTCCTTAGTTGTATTTCAGTTTGCCATTTCTATCATTCTCATCATTTCAACCTTCGCAGTTTTCTATCAACTTAATTTTATTCAGAACAAAAAAATAGGTTTCAATAAAGACCAGGTAGTAATGGTGGAGGATGTATATGCGCTCGGAGATCAGCGGCAGACATACAAAAATGAAATCCTTAACAACAGCATGATTGTAAGTGCCACATTCAGTGGATATCTTCCAGTATCAGGTACATGGCGCAGTGATAATCCCTGGTGGGCAGAGGGCAAAGACCCGCAACAACAAGAAAATCTAGTGAGTATTCAAAATTGGGCGGTTGATATTGATTATATCCGCACCTTGGGTATGAGCATCATCGATGGTCGCGATTTTTCTATGGATTTTCCTTCCGACTCAACGGCAGTTATCCTTAACGAAACAGCCGTCCGCAATTTTAATTTTGACGGAGATCCCATCGGTAAGCGTATTGCTACCTTTGGCGGAGATGGGCCGGATGATGTTGACAGGGAAAATCTTGACTTGAAAACAGTGATTGGTGTGGTAGAAAATTTTCATTTTGAATCCTTAAAAGAAAACATAGGTGCAGTAATGATCTTTTTAAGTAAGCGTCCGCAGGGTTACGCTACCTTCCGCTTTCAATCGCAAGACACAAAGGCTGTCATTGAATTGCTTGAAAATAAATGGCAAGAAATGGCACCTGGTCAACCCTTTACCTATACTTTTTTAGATGACAGCTTCGGAAAAATGTATGCGGCAGAAACGCGCCTGGGCAAAGTGTTCGCCATCTTTGCGGTATTCGCTATTGTTATTGCTTGTTTAGGTTTGTTTGCGCTTACTGCATTCACTGCCGAACAGCGCAGCAAAGAAATAGGAATCAGAAAAGTATTGGGTGCAAGTGTGGGCGGTATCGTGATTTTACTTTCAAAGGAATTTACCAAGCTGGTGCTGATTTCTTTTGTATTAGCTTCACCTGTCGCCTGGTGGGCAGTGAACAAATGGTTACAAGATTATCAATACAAAATTGAATTAGGCTGGATGGTTTTCTTGCTTGCCGGTGCTGCTGCGCTTTTAATTGCCTGGCTCACCATGGGCTTTCAGTCCATCAAAGCTGCTGTTGAAAATCCTGTGAAGTCCTTAAGAAGTGAGTAGTTCTAAAAAAGTACGGGATTAAATCCCGTACTTTTTTATAATGATGGGTTTATTAAATATCCCCTAAAGGATTTTGCTCCAGGTACACAGTATCTCCACGCAAAATACGGAAACGCTTTCTGGCTTCAGCCACATAAACGCTACCCGGAAATCGCGTAAGGAAGTCGCGGTATATTTCCATGGCTTTTTCCTTGTTGTTGAGATGGCGTTCATAAATCTCTGCAGAGGTAAACAATGCATCATCGGCCAGTACATCATCAGGGAACTTTTCAATGATCATATTTAATAATTGTAGTGCCCTATCAAATTCTCCGAGTTTTCTTCGAATGCCCGACTCCATCCAAAGCAGGTCGTCAATTAGTGGACTGTTTATCATTCTGAACTGAGGAGTCAGGTTATTCACAAAAAGCTCTTCATTTGTCATTCCATATTGCTTCTGCATTGCGGAAATTTCTGACAATGTTTCTTCGATTTTATTCTGAGCCTGCAACAGCTCTATGTTGGCAAATTTTTTCAGATCTGCATAAGTAGTATCAAAAGCAGAGTTCTCCTTTATCTTCAAACTAAGTTCAATCGCATCATTAGAGATATCGCGGGTAGTCGCTTGCTTCAAAATATCCAATTGCTCTTGTGCCAGTTTAAAATCTCCACGGTAATAGGAAAGTTTGGCGTTCTTAAGCTTCGCTTCGTAACCTATCGCAGTTTCTTTGTTTGTTTTATCTACCTGTGCATAGAGCAATGTTGACTCCCAATATTCCTCCTTGAGAATATAAATATCTCCCAGGTCCAGCTTGACCTTGGATCGCAAATTATGGGATGCACGATTGTTTGAAACAAGATCATTCAACGCTATTATCGCCTCATCTTTCTCATCAAGATAGTACGCGTGTAGCAGTGCTTTGTCGCGTTGTGCCTCCAGGGAATTATAGTTGTTTGGATGTGCTACAATAAATCCTTCGTATGAAGCCACCAGGCTTCTCACCGAATCTGTCCTGACCGGAAAACTGCTTTTTATCCTCGCTTCTTTTGCTCTTATTTTTCCCACCATTGCATACAGCTGGTTGGGTGATCCGGGAAATTCTTTTTCTACAAAGGCAAATATTCTTTCCGCAGCATCATAGTCTCCATTGCTTAAAGCGATTTGCGCTACTTCTATACTCTTCTCCCCCTCTTTTCTAAACCTTCTGTCAAGTGCGCGTGATTGTATAAAAGCCGCAAAGAAATTTTTCTGCTGTATATAATTCCAAATCAATAACTCAGGGTAAACTTCTGCCTCTGGAAATTTCTGTGTTCTTTCCAGAAGTAGTGATTCCAGCGTTTCAAACTCTTCGGGTTTGGTAAGCATGTTTTGTAAAACATTCTTCACGTAGTTTAGATTAGAAGGAATCTGCTCCACATAGTTCAGGTACTCTGCTACCATTAAGTCTTTTTGGTTAAGTGCACGGTAAATGCTGGCCAGTTCCAGTGCAAATAATTTAGAGTTGTTCTGAGCTTGCCGGGTGGCAATTAGAATTTGCACAGCCAGGCTTGTTTGTTGCCGAGAAGCGAAATACTCAGCAGCCAACTTAGCGCGGTAGGCATCATTCTTAAGTTGATTGATCAGGTTTTTGTTATAGTTATCCGACTTGGTAACATTACCCGAACGACTATGCAACAGCGCCATATCAAAACCGTATAGCATGTTACCCGGATCTCGCTTCTGCACGCGCTCCAAATATTTTTCAGCTTCCTGAAATTCATCCAGATCCAGCAAAAGATTAAAATAATTGTTGTGAATGGTCGGGATATTCCTGGCATCTTTTGCGAGCTCTTCGTAAAGTGCTTTGGCTTTTTCCTGTTCTCCCTGGATCAGGTATTCATTTGCAATTTGTATGTCACCTAAATTCTGTGCGATTACCCTATCCACATTAAACACACACAGTGTAATAATAATAATATATATATATAAAATACTATTACTATTATTAGCTCTCTTGATTTGTGGATAACTATCGCTTTTCACAGCATTTTTGTTTTATCAATATTTAACCAAACAGAAACAACATGTCTTTGGTTGTTGTTTTCAGGGTTTATTTACTTATCAACATATTAATGTGGAGATGTTAAAAACTATATCAACAGTATTTTTAGTTGATAGCTTGTGTTTATTTCTCACTTTGTCAACCGGCTTCCACACCATTTTTTAAGAATATAGTTTTCTACGGAATTATCTACAGTTGTCAACATATTGTACTCAGAATGTCAACACGAGTGGTCCGATTTCCCAATTAGCCAATAGCTTTATTATTTCGGATCCTTCCTTGCTTTTGTAAATATACACAGGTTCAGGAACCTCCTTTAAAAAATAATTGCCTTGTGACCATGTGCCGTCTTGGTTTTTATCTATTAAAACACGTATCCTGTAGTCGCCAGCGGCAAGATACCTGAATATCATCTTATCACTATTGCGTTGTTCTTTTACAACCTGGTTTTTGCCATCAAGAATTTGAACAAAGTAATTCTTTTCTTGAGAATCTATATCAACTAGTATTGTACCCGTACTTTCATGTTTTAATATTTTAGGATTTTCCTTAACTAGTTTACTGCTGTCATTTTCTATACTGATAAATGCCGACTGGTTAAAATATAATTGAGGACCGGTGGGAGTTTTGGCACCGCCCCCCCTGCTTGCTCCGGGTCTTGCGCTGGGTGCCTTGGTCAGACTGTCAACAACTTCTTTTTCAAGTATCCTGGAAAGTTTGAGGATGTTATTGGTACTGTCAATTGAAAAGTTTTCTCTGCTAAAGCTAACTGTTTTAGTCGAGTCAATAAAGAAATATATACTGTCAAGATTGATTGCTTTTAAGGGCTTATTAAACTTGAAAGTCTTTTCGAGCAATCTGCTTTCGAAAAGTAGAGTAGCAGGCTCAGATTTTACATCAAAGTTTTCGGGAATACGCCTTGAAGTCAGATCTAATTTATAGGTAAGTGTAGTGTCTATTTTATTTCCAATGGAATCGCTTGCCAATAGCCTGAACCTGGTACTGTCTGTTTTTGCTTCTTTGGGATAAATTTTTATGGCACTATTAAACTCCGTCAGGTGATGTAAGTAGCTGGAATCATTCGTATCAAACTTAATCTGGTAATTTATGGAGCCTTTGGAAAGTTTAACAAAAAAGAAAGTACCGGTTTGTCTTGCTGAGTTTAACTTAAAGGGTCTTGCATCCAATTTAATCAATCCAATATTTACACTATCAAGACTTTCATTCAATTCAATCACATCTGGAATAAAACCGTAAGCTTCATTTCTTGAATCAGCTTTTAAATTTTTATTCTGGTCGCTGAACGCGTACAACTTATAGGCAGCGGGCTTGACATTTTCAATTAAAAATTCTCCTGTCTTGCTTGCCTTGGTAAAGTAAAGGGGACGGTTATCAAAAATATTCAAGGTATCGATATTTCGCATGAGCCCTACAACAATGTTATCTGTTAATGGATAACCAAGAATATCGTAGATCCTGCCTGAGATTTGTAAAGAGTCAAGATACGCTCCTGTACTAAAGGTTAATTTTAGATTTTCTGCCGGATTACTCTCTGAGATATCTTGAATGGCCTCGCGAAAATTGATTGTATAGGTTGTCTTCTCGTCAAGGGCCGCAGGAAAGTTCATGAATACTTTATTTTTTTTGAACACTATTTCATATTCCTGTTCAATGCTCGGTGTTATAATGATCTGCTCTTTATGTTTTTGTACTTTGACAAACTCATCAAAAGTCAGTTCTAAGCTTTGCTGGGTAAAATGGATGGTTTTGTCTTCGGGAACCGACCTTACAAGCTTGGGTGGGGTTTCGTCTTTAGGCCCACCTGTGGGGGTGGTTTGACTGGCACAAGCCGCGAGAAGAATGATCGTTAGAAGACTCAGGTATTTCATTTGCCAATAATGTAAAGTAAGCTGGAATATTCTTTGGTCCTCCTTGCTTTTAAATTAGATCTAAAACCAATGAATAGTCCATGTAACCACTGAACGGGCTTGGGTCTTTTGTTCAGGTAGCGTTCACTTAAGAGACTAACATAATACGCATCGAGCTTCATGGGTATAATTTTTTTGACCTGCATTCCGTGTTTTTCTGTTAAGTGCTGAAAGTTGCTTTTACTAAAATGCCATAGGTGTCGGGGTACATCCAGTGCTGCCCAAAAGTTATCATAGTAAAGGGCATCGTAGGATTTTCTGTTGGGAAGCGCAACAAAAACTAAACCATCATTTTTTAATATTTGTTTTACTTTCAATAGAGTCTCGTCTATGGAATAGATATGTTCCAACACGTGCCAAAAAGTGATCACATCATAGCTCGCATCATTGCTTAGCTCATTTAGATTTTCAAAAACAGGAATCCTCGTGTTGTACAATGAATTTCTTGCACTCTCTGAGGGTTCAATTCCGGCAACACGCGCTCCCCGGGCCGCACAGAACTCAATAAAATCTCCTGTGCCACAGCCGACATCCAGTATGTTTAATGCAGAAACGTTCTTATGATTTTTTTTGATCACACGGAGCTTCCAACGAAGAGTAAAGAATTTAGCAAAAGCATAAATGCGTGCCAGCGCTGAATCTTTCTTTGTGCGGTGAGAAAGATATTTTGATGCCTCGTAATAATGAAGGGCTTCTTTTTCAGTCGGACGAGGACTTGTGAAACAGAAACCACAACCTTCGCAAATGGAAATTGCGAATTTTTCGCTGCTTACCATAAAGTCCTTACTTTCGGTGTATTGCCGGAGTGCATCGCTCCCACAAATCTTACAGGTACTTAAACTTTCCCTCTCGAGCATTATTTACCCATGTAAATGGTAAGCACAGAAATATCTGCAGGAGAGACCCCGCTAATTCTTGATGCCTGGCCGAGCGTCTCCGGTTTTATTTTTTTGAGTTTCTCTCTTCCTTCTGATGAAAGTGCTTTCACCCGCTCGTAATCAAAATCGCTTTTGATTTTATAATCCTCCAGGCTTTCAATTCTTTCGGCCAGTTTTTTCTCCCTTTCTATATAGCTCTCGTATTTGATGGTAATTTCAGCCTGTTCAAGAATTTCAGCATCATAAGGACTCAATGCAGCAGCCAGTTTTTTATCAATTGAAACAAGTTGGTGTATATCTATTTCCGGACGCTTCAAAAGACTATGCGCCTGTATTTTCTCTCTGATCACGGCACTATTGATTTCTTCCAATCCGCTGTTACTTAATTCGGGTTCAAGTTTTATCTCCTTGAGTTTTTTTAACACTTCCGCCACCCCGTTTTTCTTATCCATTACCCTGTCCAGTCTTTCGGCACTTGCAAGACCCAGTTTATGGCCGGTTTCGGTAAGACGCAAATCGGCATTGTCTTGCCTGAGAAGTATTCTGTACTCCGCCCTGGAAGTAAACATACGATAGGGTTCAAGGGTACCTTTGTTCACCAGGTCATCAACAAGCACACCGATATACGCTTCCGAGCGCTTAAGTATCAGGGACTCTTTTTCATTTATTTTATTATGTGCGTTTATACCTGCCATTAAGCCCTGACAAGCGGCCTCTTCATAGCCTGTTGTTCCGTTGATTTGTCCCGCAAAATACAGATTATCAATGAGTTGCGTCTCCAAACTCGTTTTAAGCTGTGTAGGCGGAAAGTAATCGTATTCTATGGCATAGCCTGGTCTGAACATGCGTACATTTTCGAAGCCGGGAATCTTTTTCATGGCCTGGAATTGAATAGCTTCAGGAAGGGAGGTAGAAAAGCCGTTGACATATATTTCTACCGTATCCCAGCCTTCCGGCTCTACAAAAATCTGGTGCCTTTCTCTTTCAGCAAATCGATTGATCTTGTCTTCTATGGAAGGACAATACCGGGGTCCAAGCCCTTGAATACGGCCACTAAACATGGGCGACTGATCAAAGCCTTTTTCCAGTTCTTTATGTACCTCCGGATTAGTATAGGTGATATAGCAAGACATTTGCCTGGTAGGAGTTTCAGTGTTTGTAAATGAAAACTTACCCATTTGCTCATCGCCCTTTTGTTCCTCCATTGCAGCATAGTTGAGGCTGCGCCCATCTACCCGGGGTGGGGTGCCGGTTTTCATTCTGCCTGATTCAAAACCTAAACTGATTAATTGCTCTGTTATACCTGTAGCCGCCTTTTCTGCGGTTCTTCCCCCGCCAAAATGCTTTTCTCCTATATGGATAAGTCCATTAAGGAAGGTACCATTGGTAAGTACAACCGATTTTGCTTGTATTTCCAGACCTAAACCCGTTCGGACTCCACAGACTCTTTTGTCTTTTATAATCAGGCCAGAGACCATATCCTGCCAGAAATCAATATTTGTGTTCCTTTCCAGTGTTAATCTCCACTCCTGGGCAAACAAGGCCCTGTCGTTTTGTGTACGCGGACTCCACATGGCTGGCCCCTTAGATCGGTTGAGCATCCTGAACTGTATCATGGTTTTGTCGGATACTATGCCCGACATACCCCCAAGGGCATCGATTTCACGCACAATCTGTCCTTTAGCCACCCCGCCCATGGCCGGATTACAGCTCATTTGACCTATAGTGGTCATATTCATGGTAACAAGAAGCACTTTCGAACCCATGCTCGCGGCTGCATGCGCAGCCTCACAGCCGGCATGACCTGCTCCAACCACAATTACATCATATACTGGAAACATGGTATGTATTATTTTATGTTTCACGTGGAACAATGGATGGTCTTAACCCTTCAGAATGGGCCAGTACCCAAATGTTTCACGTGAAACCTTTGCGCAAAGATAAGCAGGCGCTTTCTTTCTTACGCATTTCGGCTTTTTTGATAGCATTCTTGTCGCTATAACCCATGAGATGCAGCACCCCATGTACCATTACGCGATGCAATTCATCAAGGAATTTGACACCCAGCCCCTCGGCATTCTCTTTTACGCGTTCAATACTGATATAGATATCGGCTAAAAATGGCTCATCAGGCCCGGAATAGGGGAAAGTTAGGATGTCTGTAAGGGTATCGTGATCCAGGTGCTTTTGATTGAGCGCAAGCAGAAATCGGTCTGAACAGAAGATAAAATTGATTTCATCGACTTGATGACCCTCTTTTCTGATCACTTGATTGATCCATTGGCTGATAAGCCGTTTTTGAGGGAAAGTATAGCTGAGCTCTTCTGTAAAATAGTTGATGTGCCCCATCAGGCCACATAGAAGGTAAGCTCAACCAATTTGCCCTCCTCCTTAAAGCTCACCTCATCGGCCAGGTGTCTCATGAGAAAAATGCCCCTTCCACTGGTTTTTTCCAGGTTTTCGGGAGAGGTGGGGTCTGGCAGACTATGGTGGTCAAAGCCTTTTCCTTGATCTTTTACGCTGAAAGAAATATGATCATCATCAAAATTAAGGGTAAGGGATACGTTTTTCGACTTATCGCTCATGTTACCATGTTTGATGGCATTGTTCACGGCCTCTGTTACGGCAATCATAATATTTCCGTAGATATCATCATCCAGGTCAAATTTTTCCTTCGCATTATCAATGAAGCTCTCAATCAAGCGGATATTTTCAGGTAATGAAGGGATTTCCAGGTGTATGCTCTTCATAGGTTGTGCTAATCGTTGCCCATTCTTTTAAAGTACTCTCCTACTTCTCGCTTATAATAAGGGTAGAGCTTAGGAGGCACAGTTTTCAACAATTCTAATTCTTTTTCTTTTAATCGTAAATATTCCTCAAATGCTTTGGGAAGTTCGTTTTCATAGGGCTTTGCTGTCTCTCCTTTTCTCTCTTCTTCCAACTCCCTTTCACGCATAGCCTTCTCCGACTCCAGCATTCTCGTAAGAATTTCCTGCTGCCTGCGAATAGTCATTTCTGTAATCTGCTTATTTACCAGATCCAGCTCAGTCTGCTCCATTTTGCCGGGAATATCGCTGCCGGGTATTTCAACACCATCTTGTTTCAGCTTCTCCTGCATTTCCTGAAAAGCTCTTCGGATGCGCTCCTGCTCTGCCGCCATACGTGCCAGTTCTTCCGATTGCTCTCTTCCCTGCTTGCCGCCCTCTTTTAATTCATTGATTTCCTCATTGAGTTTGCGTTGTAATTCACTGATATTCTGAGGTTTACCACTATCTTTCATCTTTTGATTGGAAGGCATCGCATTGGCCATGGCTTCCATCATGGCCTGCATCATGTCATCAAATAGCAGGGCCAGGTTATTCATAGAGGTCATGGTAAAACGCATGGCCTGTACCGCATTTGCCTTTCTGCGCTCACGCAATTCTTCCATGCTTTTGTCAAGGTTAGCATTTACCGCCTCGATCTCGCGGGGCAAAAAGGCCTGAAGCATAAACATGCGTTCTGACAAAGCCTGCAGGCTATCACTTATTACTTTAAAATCATCTTGAAGCTTTAGTTGTTGTTGAGACAGACTTACAAAACGAGGATCGCTTTGTCTGACTTCTACAAACTCGGTAAACAAATCTTCCTGATCAAAAGAAAGTTTTACCAGGTCATGCAATATGTGACGCATGGATTCTAAATTTTCCATGTCCATCTCCATTTGCATACCACTTTGTTGTTGCTGCATTTGCTCCTGCATCTGCTGCATTTTTTGGATACCCTGTTTTTGCTTTTGTTTTGCCTTCTCTGAATTGTTTTGCTGCAGTTCTTCCTGACTCTGCTGCATCATTTCTTCTACCTCTTGCATCTGCTCTTCAGAAGGCAAATTATTTTTCATACGCATTTCCCTGCCCTGTTCTTCCAACTCCTCTATTTGTTTTTCCCAGGATTGATAGTCTTCTTTTATCTGCTCTTGTTCTTTAGCAAGCGACTGATTATCAGATGATTCCTCATCATTTCTATCTTGCTTATCCGATTGATCTCCTCCTTCTTGCTGATTTTCTTTTCCCTTGGATTCCTCCGATTGCTCAGTTTGTTTATTTTTCTCTTCTTTGGATTTATCATCGGCAGCAGTTTTTTCTGCCAACGCTTCCTGCCTTTCAATTTGTTCTTGCAATTCTTTTGCGGCTTCGTTCACCTGGTATTCAAATTGCAATCTCTTGTACAACTCTTTGGCCCGCTCAAGGTTTTTCTGCAATACGTTTTGATTCCGTAGCATTTCATCCAATTGCTTTTGCAGTTTTGTCGGGTCTGCATTTTCTTCCAACAGTTTTTGCAATTCTTCCAGAAGTCTGCGGGTCTCGTCATCAAGCAATTCATCCATCAGTTGCTGTAACTGCGCAGCTTTTTCGCGCAGCTTTTCATCTAGTTCGGTAAGGGCTTCTTTTCTGTCTTCGAGGGCTTTATTTTTTTCTTGCATTTCCCTGAGCATTTTGCTCAGGTCCTCCTGTTGTTGCAACAGGTCTTCTATCATTTTCTTGTCTTCCCAGTTCAGGCTTTGCTTACCCCTGATGTCACGCCTGCTTTCCTCCATCCGCTTTTTTACCTCATCGGCCATTTCCACACTCTTGTTTATACTCTGCTCGGTTTGGGCCGCATTTTTTGCTATTTCAGCCTTTATGGCTTCCTTACCAGGCATACTCAATTGAAAAAGGGCCGTCTTGCTGGACTTCCTTCCGTTTACCCCATCATTATCCCATACTTCCAGGAAATAATTCAGGCGATCACCCGCGCCCAGTTTAAGTGAATCAATGGGCCAGAAAAGAGAATAACCCTGCTGCAACTGATTGGTATTTAGTTGGATAGGAATGTTTTTCACTTTTTCAGCAGCCGCACTACCCTGTCTTTGCAGTTCATAATTCAGCCGTAGCTCTGTAAGACCGTAATCATCGCTCACTTCTCCCCCCAAAACCAGGTAACGAAAGGCCACCGTATCTGTCATAACCGAAGCACTGATTTGAGGGTATTGATCTTTGATCACCTCTACCTGGTAAATGATTTGCTCTTTATTCTTAGCCTTGTCATTCTCTAGTTGGATATTGTAGCGCTTGCTTTCTTTAAAAGTTTTGGCCACAATAAAATTTTGATCGCCCGATTTTTCCATCGGACTAATCTCGGTAGGGAATTCAAAAAGTACTTTTGCGAGCGCAGTATGATTGGCCGCTATATTCCAGCGTACTGTTGTTCCTTCCGGGAGCACGAGATTCCCTGCATTCGTTAAAAACTCAGGTTTACGTTGTAAATAGGGCGGAAAATTGAGCTCAGCTTTAATGCCCAACAGCTCAGGTCTTTCTGCCAATAGCACCTCAAAAGTATTCGAGCGAAATCCGGAGGCTTCAAAATAAATACGTAGTGGCTCTTGTACTTTATTGAAAGTATAACTGAAAAGTCCGGCTCCCGCCTGCTCCATTTTAAGTAAACGCTTGCCGCTCACAATGACCACCCGCTCCGGAATGCTGGCACCCTCCAATTGCAGGTTGAGTTGAAAATCTTCATTGCGAAAGACCTGCATATCCTCATTCAACACATTAAAATTAAACGGAGCTTGTGGTACGAATGCTTTATTGAATTGTACAATTCTTGAACTTCCTTGTGTAAGAATAGCGGCATTCCAGGCAACAAGACCCAGTCCAATCAAAAGGGGAATGGCCAGCCAACGCAAATACCTTATGTTTTCACGAATATCCACCACAGGGCTAAAGGGAATATGCGCTAATCCGACACTTCTTTGGGCTATACTCGCTTGTGCGAGTATACTCTCCTTATCAGACAGGGAAATCAGTTGGATGAGGTTCAGCAGACGGTCTTTTACATTAGGCAGCCTTGCGCCTATAATGTGCGCACTTTCTTCTTCGCTAAGTCCTTTTTTGGTAGTAAACCACTTTAATGGAGTAATCAAAAACTTGAAGTAACTGTAAACGATAAGCCCAAAAAAGCAAATCAGTATAATGGCTCTCCAGGTAGAACTAAGCCATAAAGCGTACTCAAGTGTACTGGCGAGAATAAGGTAAGACAGCACTAAAAGCAGGCTCAGAAGTATTCCTTTGAGCAATAAGTTCAAATAAAACCTCTTCCTGAAGGCGTTTATTTCCTGCTTTACCCTGCCTACACTTTCTCCCATAAGACATCAACTAATGATACAACGTAAACAATATAATTTATATCGTGGTTTTACGCGCATCGATAAAGATAAGCCTTAACTCATTTCAAGCAAAACAGGACAATGATCAGAATGCCTGGCTTCGGGAAGAATGGTAGATTTCTTTAATGAATTTTGTAAGGATGCAGTGCTCATATGGTAATCAATACGCCAACCCAGGTTTTTGTTTCTTGCCCCAGCCCTGAACGACCACCAGGTATATTGATGAGGTCTTTCATCAAAGTGACGGAAGGTATCAATAAAACCCAGGTCAATAAACTTGCTCATCCACTCCCTTTCTTCAGGTAAAAAACCAGAGGAGTTTTTATTGGAAACCGGGTTATGTATATCTATCGGTTTATGACAAATGTTGTAATCTCCGCTGATGATAAGTTTGGGATGCGACTTTTTTAAATCTTGTATGTATCCATAAAAATCTTCCAGCCATTGCATCTTGAAGGCTTGTCTCAGTTCGCCACTCGAGCCAGAAGGCATGTACACACTCATTAAAGAAAACTGATCAAAATCTGCACGCAAAACCCGGCCTTCATCATCATAAATATTCATGCCGCAACCATAGGCAATTGTGTTTGGCTTTAGCTTACTGAGTATGGCCACTCCGCTGTATCCTTTTTTAACGGCCGACATCCAATAAATATGGTAGCCCATGTCTTCAAATATGCTTTGATCAAATTGGCCAATCTCTGCTTTGACTTCTTGCAGGCAAACCACATCCGGATTACTTGCTTTTAACCAGGCGGCAAAACCTTTGCTGAGCGCAGAGCGAATACCATTAACATTATAGGTAAGTATTTTCATAACTTAAATTCCGAATTCAATTTCAAAATATTCAAGCACCTGCATCTTCAAAAATTTTTCTTGTTCAAGCAAATCCAGGTGAGGTACTTTTTTTATCACCTTCCAATGTGGCCAGCCATCTTTATCCGTTCCCTCCAACTCATAATAACCCGACAAACTCAATACCTTACAAATACCAATATGCATCAGGTCTTGTTTTTCTTCTTTGCTGAACCGCGCAGCACCCTGCCCCAACTCATTCACGCCAATTAAAAACAACACAGCGTTTAAGTCTTTCGGCTTTTTGCCTAGTGACTCAGCAATGTTGTTCAATAAACGTTGCCAGTTTCTCTCCAACTCAAGATCCTTCTTAAACATCCTGAAGCGCCTCCCAATATTCAAATGCCCTGCGCAAGTGTGGAATAACAATGGTACCCCCGACAAGTGTGGCCACACCCATGGCTTCATTCACTTCTTCGGTACTAAAACCAATCTCTTTGCATTTGCCTAAATGGTATTTCACACAATCATCGCAGCGCAAAACAAGAGAACAGGTAAGTCCGATGAGCTCCTTGCTTTTCACATCCAATGCCCCCGCTGCATATGCATGGGTATCCAGATTGAAAATGCGCTTAAGGATAAGGTTGTTGGACTCACTTATTTTTTCGTTCATCTTGCTTCTGTAAGCATTGAATTCTTCTACCAGCTTCATAATTATTAAATTTAAGATCAGCAAATATAAAAGGTTAATCATTGCGCAGACTGAATAACATATGGCACGACTTTACTTCCCTGTTTTTCCCGGATTCCTGCGCTGGATGCAACACCTCACTCCTGGGCACTGAAGAAATACTATGTACCCGCTGCCTCGCAACGCTTCCTAAGACTTCTCAGTGCAAAAACCCTTCGGGTAACCCGGTTTGGCAAAGGTTGCTCGGGCGCGTAAGTCTTCAGCATGCTTATGCCTATTTGTATTTCACAAAAGGAGGCATGGTGCAAAACATGCTTCACAAATTGAAATACCATAACAGAAAAGATATAGGACAAAAATTGGGAGAGGTACTGGCAGAAGAATTACTGCACACCGGAATAGACTTGAACTATAATATGATTGTACCGGTACCCTTGCACCAAACAAGATTAAGAAAAAGAGGCTATAACCAGAGCACGTGCTTTGCAGAAGGACTTTCTCAGGGATTGGGAATTCCTGTTCGCGAAGACATCATGGAAAGGATTACAGCAACAAATACACAAACCCGTAAGTCGCGAATAAAGAGATGGGAAAATGTGAATGAGGTTTTTAGGCTACGCGCTGCACACGAAGTAAAAGAGCAACACATACTTTTGGTTGACGATGTAATCACTACAGGCGCAACCATTGAAGCTTGCGCCAGGGAATTGGTAAATGCATCCGCCATTGTAAGTGTAGCCTTTATTGCTGCAGCCCGATAAACAAAAAGCCCCGGAAGATTCCGGGGCTTTGTAATATTTTCAATTAAAAAATTGCTAGTAATTAGATCCTGCCCTGATCATGGCACAACGGAAACCAATGGTTGCTGTTGCCGAATCTTCATCCAAATACCTGCGGGTACCCGGTGACATCCAGTAGGCAACATCTTTCCACGACCCACCTTTGTACACCCTGGCCTTGTCGGTTACCAATGAAGTAAAGTTGGCAGGGTTTTTTTCAATATTATCGTAACCACCACCTTGTCCGGCATTGTCAAGGAAACCATCCCTTCTTATCGGGTTAAGGTCATCAAAATCCTGGAATGAAGTAGGGCGGTAAACATCCTGCACCCACTCACTCACGTTGCCGGCCATATTGTACAAACCATAATCGTTAGGAGGGAACTCGTATATATAAGAGGTAATCAAGGCGCCATCATTCAAACGACCGGCAATACCTGCGTAGTCACCACGACCTCTCTTAAAGTTAGCCAGAAAATAACCCATTTGTTTTCCGAAAGGATTACGCAAAGCGTGACCATCCCATGGATACAGGCGTTGGTGTGTTTGCAATTCCTCCAACCACTGTGTACCAATCAAGGCTTGTGCGGCATATTCCCACTCAGCTTCTGTTGGTAGCCTGTAGTTAGGTACTACAATTCCGGATTCCAAGGGAATGCGACCATCGGTTTCGGCATACTCTTCACCTTCATTTTGTGCCAGGGCCATATTTACCGCACGGGTTCTCCAAATGGCATATTCTGAACACTGCTTCCAGTTTACACCCACTACCGGGAAATAACGGAAGCCGGGATAACGCAAATAATGCTCAACATAAGGATCGTTAAAAGCAAGCTTTCCTGCCCATACTGTTGTATCGGGCTTGGCGCGCTCATAGACTTCGGGAAGCGAATCTTTTGCCAAATGGTGCAGGTATTCTAACCAATGTATATTGGCAATTTCTGTTTCATCCATATAGAAGGAGGCAACAGAAACTGTTCTTTCAATATTATCCCTGTAGCTCATTACATCCTCTTCAAAGGAACCCATAATGGAACGACCACCCTCAATGAACACCATATTGGGTGCATCGGGCTGCCCTTCAAAATTGGTAACCATAAAACCACCTTCATCTTCGAGATTGTAGGCAAGACCCGTAGCTGTACTTAACGAGCCGGGATTTGTGGCGGTAGGTTTTCCTCCGCCACCAAATAGTGAGCAGGAGGTGATGATGATTGAACCACCAGCTAAAAAGAGAAATCCTCTTAGAATATTCATTTTTCTCATGTTATATCAAAAAAGTAACTGCTAATATAAAGATATAATCAATTGTTTTCCAAGTGGCCCGATTTTAAAAACCGATAACAAGACCATTTAACAGTTGATCAGCCATAGAACGACCGTGTACTGCTGCCTATTGTATCCACTCCATTCTGGGACATAAATTCCCTTAATAGTACCCGATTCACTCGAAAAACCCGCTTTTTATAGCAATTGGCTGATGGCACAACTTTCTCTTTCACACAGGCACAGTGTATTAAAGTATTCAGGGATGATAAATATTAATGAATTCCAGGTTTCGACTTTTGATAAAAAATGTGACCTCATCACATTTTCTGCCGATTTCCTTTTACAAAGAGAAACAGGCACGAAGAAAATTTTCTTGTATTGCCTCAATGGATTTTTTGTAGAAGTGCATTTCAATCCGGCCGAAGACAGGCTCCTGCATATCCATGCCTTCAACGATAACGAGAAACTCGAGGCCTATGTCGAAAGTGTTTCTTTAGACAGCTTATTACTGTAATCCATCATTTGTCGTAAAAGCGAAATGGCAAAGTCTACTGTATGTATGGGCTCGGCTACAAGCGTAAGTTTATTTCCCATGTCGCGCATGCGAAATTGCTTTGGATGCTGTTGAACGTATTCGAGTATCTCTCCAAAAATTTTAGAATTGTAATATTCGTTTTTATTGCTCACAAACCAGGCCCTGAGTTTTTCATTCTTCAAACTGATCTTTTCAAAACCCAATTGCTCGCCCAGCCACCTTAACTCAACCGAACGAATAAGTTCTTCGGTTTGCTGGGGCAAAGGACCAAACCTGTCGCGCAACGAAGACTTGAACTGAAGCAGCTCTTCTTCTTTCTTTATGTTATCGAGTTGCGTGTACAACTGTAAGCGCTCGCTGATGTTGGCGATATAATATTCAGGAATGAGCAACTCCAGATCAGTTTCAATCACACAGTCTTGTACAAGAACCTGCGCCCTTTGCGAAAGCTCTGCGGCAAAAAGTTCTTTGAAGTCGGTCTCTTTTAATTCCTGCACGGCTTCATCCAGAATTTTGTGATAGGTTTCAAAACCCAGGTCGCTGATAAAGCCGCTTTGTTCGGCACCCAATAAATTTCCTGCACCGCGAATGTCAAGGTCGCGCATGGCCACTTTAAATCCATCGCCCAAATCTGAAAACTCTTCAAGCGCGGCCAATCGTTTTCTGGCATCGGCACTTAGCAGCGATGCCGGTGGCGTGAGCAAATAACAAAAAGCTTTTTTGTTTGAGCGCCCCACGCGACCGCGCATCTGGTGCAGGTCTGACATGCCAAACATATGCGCCTGGTTTATCATGATGGTATTGGCATTGGGAATATCCAAACCCGACTCAATGATATTGGTAGACACCAACACATCATAAGCACCATCAATAAACCTGAGCATGGCTTTCTCTAACTTGTCTGCATCCATTTGGCCGTGCGCTACACCAATGCGGGCATCGGGCACCAAACGCAAAATGATATTGGCAATCTCATCGATATCACCCACGCGGTTGTGCACAAAGAAAACCTGTCCGCCCCTTTTCAACTCAAAGCTGATGGCATCGCGCACAATGCTTTCATTAAAGGTATGCAGCTCGGTAGTTACCGGCTGCCTGTTGGGTGGCGGGGTGGCAATAATGCTCAGGTCGCGTGCACCCATGAGCGAGAAATGCAAGGTACGCGGTATGGGTGTGGCCGTAAGCGTTAGCACATCCACGGTTACTTTAAATTCTTTGAGCCGGTCTTTCACCTTTACACCAAACTTTTGCTCCTCATCAATAACGAGTAAGCCCAGGTCTTTAAACACAATGTCTTTACTCACAATACGGTGCGTGCCGATCAACAAGTTGATTTCACCTGCTTTTAATTGCTCCAAAGTTTCCTTGATCTCTTTATTGCTTTTGAAGCGCGAAATGCTGGCAATTTTTATCGGGAAATTGCTCAGCCTTTCTGCAAAAGTGCGCGCATGTTGCATGGCCAGAATGGTAGTGGGCACCAATACCGCCACCTGCTTGCCATCCAGCGCCGCCTTCATGGCTGCG
>CAZVFM010000018.1:20810-23212 GCA_964626095.1 uncultured Roseivirgaceae bacterium
TCTGTAATGGCCTTAAGGGCTGCACGTATGGCCACTTCGGTTTTTCCGAAACCCACATCGCCACATACCAGCCTGTCCATTGGATGTGGATTTTCCATGTCGGCTTTTACCGCCTCGGTTGCCCTGGCCTGATCGGGGGTGTCTTCATATATAAAAGAAGATTCCAGCTCGGCCTGTAAAAAACTGTCGCGGGTAAAAGCAAAACCCGGTGCGGTTTTTCTCTTGGCGTATAAGGCAATCAAATCTTTGGCAATGTCTTTAACCTTCTTCTTTACTTTCGATTTTTTGTTTTCCCATTCCTGCGAACCGAGTTTGCTGATGAGCGGTGGCGTACCCTCCTTACCGCTGTACTTTGAAATTTTGTGCAGGGAATGTATGCTGAGCAAGAGCAAATCATCATCGCGAAAGACCAAACGAATGGCCTCCTGCTCTTTGCCATTCAGCAGCTTCTTTTCCATTCCGGCAAACTTGCCGATGCCATGGTCTATGTGTGTAACAAAATCACCGGGCTGCAGACTTTGCAACTCGCGCAGGGTAAGCGCTTTTGATTTGCTGAATTTTTCTTTTGCCCGGTACCGATGAAAGCGTTCAAAAATCTGGTGGTCGGTATAACAACAAATTTTTAAGCGTGTATCAATAAAACCCTCGCGCAGCGAAGCATGGACGGCACGAAAACTCAGTTGCGGGTTGATCTCCGCAAAAATAGATTGCAGGCGCTCCAGTTGTTTGGGCGTATCTCCGGTAATGAAGTTGGTATAGCCCTGCGACTGATGTTCAAAAAGATTCTCTGCCAGCAGTTCAAAGTTTTTATTGAACGAAGGCTGTGGTTTGGATGCAACCTGCCAGGCCTGTGCAGCACCCGCATGGAAGCGATGCCCGAAGGCAATGTGTTTGAATGTATGGCATTGCGCTATAAAATCCTGCGCTTGAACAAAAAGTTCTGAAGGCTCAAGCACTACTTTGGTTTGTGCGCTTTGCTGCATCAACTGCTTAAAGTCTTGTTGGGCTTTTTCGTAATACTGTGCAATGGTACCGGTGCTTTGCTCCAGGTCTTTCACAAAGAGCAAGGTATTGGCCGGAATAAATTCGAGAAAAGATTGCCGCTCTGCTTTAACCAGTTTGTCGTGCATATTGGGCACAATATTGATCTTATCCTGGCTTTGCACCGAGAGCTGTGTATCCGGATCAAAGCTGCGTATGCTCTCTACCTCTTCGCCAAACAACTCAACACGGTAGGGCAAATCGTGTGAGAAAGAAAACACATCGATAATGCCCCCGCGCACGGCAAACTGTCCGGCCTCAAAAACAAAATCGGTTTTCTCAAAATCGTAGGCATGCAAAAACTCTTCAAGAAAAGCCACATCCAGTTGTGCG
Organism: uncultured Roseivirgaceae bacterium; assembly: GCA_964626095.1. Classification (GTDB taxonomy): domain Bacteria; phylum Bacteroidota; class Bacteroidia; order Cytophagales; family Cyclobacteriaceae; genus DAOLDI01. The sequence continues at coordinate 22,185 of CAZVFM010000018.1, forward strand.
TTCACCTTTACCGGGAAGGTATTGCGCTCCAGGGTCTTTTTGTTGATTACTTTTTCAGCGATGGCCTCGGGATAGCTCACCACAATTGTCGGGACTTCTTGCTGCAAAGAAATTTTGTTGAGTACTTCTGTGCGGCTGAGGATGTTGGCGTTTTCGGTTTCGTCAAAGCTGTAAGGCCTTTTATACGAAGAAGGAAAGAAGAGTACTTCCCTGGGAAAGAGCAGGTTTTGCAAATCGTTTTGAAAATAAGCAGCTTCTTCTTTATCGTGCAGCAGAATAAGTGCTGGCTGCCCGAGCAACTGTGCCAGGGCCGCAATGTACAGGGCATCCAGGCTGCCTGAAATTCCTTTGAGCTGAAAGAGTGTGGATGAGGCGTTATTTACCTGGTCCGCCAGGGTTTGCACCTCCCCATCGGCCATGTAAATTTTTAATAAATCGCCCGCCTGCACCTTAAAAGTATAGGGGGGCAAATGTAGTCCTATGCAGGACTTTTAACAACGATGCGACTGAGAATTAATCATTAAGCTTTTGTCGGTAGGTATCGAGAGCAAACATGGCAAGCAGGTGAAGTAAGTATGACCGCAAAAAGAAATTGACAGTTGACAAAAAAGCAATTGACAAGGACCCGTTGTCAACTGTTTTTTGTCAATTGTCGACTGGACACCCGCTGCTTCGCGCCTGCCGCGCAGATCAATCTAGAAGCAATCTGTTCGAGGCACACTTAGAATTATAAATAGATTGCTTCGTCAGCACCCGCCCTCCACCTAACCCTGCTTCCTCGCAATGACGCTAAAAACAAAGTACCGTCATTGCGAGCGACTTGTAATGTCGTTAAGAATTATAGAAGATATTATGGAGCGAAGCAATTTATTTATGAGTAGACTTTTCACTTTAAGCAGATTGCTTCGTTATCCTTACCCACTGCCATCGCAACTTCCTCGCAATGACGGTAAGAAAGAACACGTCATTGCGAGGAACTTCAGCGCGTATTCAAATTTGCAGTTGCATAATGTGACGAAGCAATCTGT
>CAZVFM010000019.1:0-22839 GCA_964626095.1 uncultured Roseivirgaceae bacterium
TTGAGTACTCTTTAGAAGGTAACCAAATTCTACTTGAGGATGTCAACATAAATCAACTATTCACAATTGATAATTATTTGTTTGGGCATCAATACAAAGGTGAATACTATTTTAAAATCTTTGACATTGAAAATTTAAGTGAGATCGGTGAATTATGTAGAAGAGGGAATGGCCCAAATGAATTCCCTTTCTATTTAATGCTAAATCAGCACTATACCGACAATTCTGAAGTATGCATATGGGTACATGATTTGACCGTGGGTCGACTAACAAAGATTAATGTAACTCAAAGTTTAAGAGATAATGAAACAATCGTTTTGAGAGAAATACCTACAAGACCTCAATCCGCCTTTTACAATGCTTTTGTTATAGATTCTTCCCTAATTGTTGGCCGGTCAACAAATTCAATTATCAATATGAATCGACTGCAGCTTTATAACCCAATTGATGATTCTATTATCAGAACGATTTCTTTATTCCCTAAAGTAGACGTTAATCAAAGCAAAGATGATATCAATTTTACGATGCTTAAATATAATCCCCTTTTTGTCAGCAGTATTGGATTAAAGCCGGATAAATCAAAAATTGCTTCAGCCATGACATCTTTCAATAGAGTTGATATTTTCGATATCAATGGTGATGTGTATAAGTCTATAATAGAGGGGCCGGATGTTCCTGATTATTTGAAAAAATATTTAAACGCTGTCGAAGATAACTCAGAAAGTTCATTGCAATACTTTTATAATAGCATCTTCACTTCAAATAACTTTATCTATGCACTGTATGTTGGCCAAGAGCTATCAGAGTATGGACAAAAACCATTACCTACGCAATTACGAATTTTTGATTGGGAGGGCAATCCGATGGCGAAAATTAATTTAAATGATTACCTTATCAATTTCACTATAGATGAAGATCGAGGCGTAATGTTTGGTGTCGATCATTATAATGAAAAACTACTTCAATATGATATCAAAGAATTAGTAGACGCACTACATCAAATCAAGATTTGAGAAGAATTGACTCCATTCATGGTTGCTAATTGGTTTTATCCCTCACATTAATTTTCTATTTTTAGTCATGTTTAACATGCTTTCTCCAAAATGACAGGCTTCCTCATCCGCAGACCTATAGCCGTTTTAATGAGTATGCTGGCCCTTATTACCTGCACGCAAAAAAAGCAGCATTTAGCTTCAAAATATATACTTCAGACAACAAATGAAGTTATCCTTCCTATTGATGAAGGAACACTGCCTTATACTAAGGCTATGTTTTCATTCCGTGAAGGTGGAATTGACTACCTGGGGTATCTCAATCAGGGCAGAAACGAAATATTAATTTTTGATCTTGATAATCAGACTGTTCATAAAAAAATATCCCTGGAGCAAGAAGGTGAGAATGGCGTTGGCAGTGTTCGGGGCTTTATGTACTTTACTAAAGACAGTATTTTTATTACTTCCAATAGCGATAAAAGACTTTATCTTGTAAATGATAGCGGTCGGGTAATTGATAAATTTTCGTACCGAAAAACTTCTGATGATAAAGATACAGGGGTAGCATTTTATTCCAGAACCAATATCAATACCCCCCTGATTAAAGTCGGTAGTAAGGTTTATTTAACCAATTATATTCCAGGAAACTTTGCCAACTTAACACAGCAGCATCTGAATAAATTATCCGTTTGTACAGAGTTGGATTTGCACAGCGGAGATGTGAATCTATTGGCTATGAGTTTCCCCGATGATTACTGGAGTGATGGCAGTAGACATGAACCTTCTTACGCGAGAATTTTTGACGGTGAAAGGTTTGTGTATTTGTGGAGATATTATGACAATTTGTTGGTAACTACCGATCATGAGACCATTGAAAAATTTCCGATGTCCAGTTATTATTTTAATAAAATAGCACATAAGCCCTTACATAATGATCTGCAATTGCATATAAAGCACCTGCTTGAGTCACCATCGTTCTTTAATGTGATTTATGATGAATACAGGAAGCTTTACTATGTTTTTGCATATCCTGGAATTGAGGTAGAAAAGGGAGAGGATGTAATGAAACTTTGGCAATTTTTACCGGTATTCTCTGTAATTATTTTTGATAGAGATTTTCAAAAAATTGGAGAAACGAAAATGCCCAAGAACACTTATCATATAGAAAATTATTTTGTAACAGAAAAAGGACTGCATATTTCGAAGAGCCATCCCTTGAATAAAGACTTTAATGAGAACAGCATTAAGTTTGATGTATTTATTCCGGTAATAGATGAATAATGAATTCTCCCCAGTCTGGTGCGACTCGCTTGAGCCAATACTCAAATACATTCCTGTTTTAAAGAGTACACTCGAACCATTTTTGTAAAATAAATTTTCTATTTTGTTGTCATGATTTTATCCATGTTCAAATCATGACCGCATTTCTTATCCGAAGGCCTATAGCCGTTTTAATGAGTATGCTGGCCCTGGCGGTGTTCAGCATCATGGCGCTCACCCGTTTGCCCATTTCGCTCCTGCCTGATATTGAGGTGCCGCAAATCATCATCCGCATCTCTTATCCAAACCATGCTGCCGCAGAAATTGAAAACAATGTGCTCAAACAAATACGTGAAAGTTTGGTAACACTCAATGCGCTAAAGAGTATTGAAAGCAAAGCAGGAAGCGAGTACGGGCAACTTAACCTAAGCTTCGCGTACGGCAGCAACATGAGCCTGGCTTATATTGATGCCAACGAGAAAATTGATCGTTTAATCACCCAGCTTCCAGCCGATTTACCCCGTCCGCAGGTAATTAAAATAAGCACAACAGATATACCTGTGCTGCGTGTACAGGTTTTGCCTGAAAGCAAAGCACAACTTACCGAGACTTCACTTTTTGCCCAACGTGTGTTGAAGAAAAGACTGGAACAGATTGATGAGATATCTTTGGTAGATATCAATGGCTTGCAATTTCCTGCGCTGAGTATTAAACCTGCCCGCGCACAAATGGCAGCATTGGGAATAGATGAGTGGCAGGTGCAGCAGGCCATACAACAACAAAATCAGCAGATAGCGGGCATCAGTGTAAAAGACGGTCAGTACAGGTATTATCTCAAAGTGAGCAATCCTTTGCAAAATGCACAAGACCTGGAGCGTTTGCCTTTGCGCTTGAGCGATGGTAATGTGATTCAGCTCAGGCAAATTGCGCAAGTTGAAGTAAGTACACAGGCACGCGAAGGCTTGCATTTATTTGGGCAAGAAGAAGGCATAGTAATTAATGTGCACAAACAGGCAAAGGCACAGCTCACCTTGCTTATTCCCAAGGTAGAAGAAAGCCTGGAGCAGTTTCGCAAAGATTATCCGCAATTGCGTTTTGTCATTACGCAAGATCAATCGGCCTTGCTGCGTGCAGGCATTGGTAATTTGCAAAGCAGTTTGCTTTTTGGTGGCTTGTTTGCCTTTATGGTTTTGTTTTTATTTATGGGAAACGCAAAACTCCCCATCATCATTGGAGTAAGTTTACCGCTCTCGGTCTTGTTCAGCTTTTTATTGTTTTATCTTTTCGGATTATCCATCAACATCATTTCATTAAGCGGCCTGGCATTGGGTTTAGGTATGCTCATTGATAATGGCATCATTATCCTCGATAACATTACGCGTTTACAAAAGGAAGGAAAAACATTGTTTGATAGTTGCGTGGAAGGTGTTGGGCAGGTGCGCTCGGCCTTGATCAGCTCAACACTTACCACTTTGGCGGTTTTTGTTCCGCTGATATTTCTCAGCGGCATTGCAGGCGCCTTATTTTTTGATCAGGCCCTGGCCGTAGGGATAATTTTAAGTATGTCGCTGTTGGTTGCTTTTATAGTTTTGCCTTTGTTGTACCGCTTGTTTTTTGAGAAGCAGCAACACACACCCAGAACAGGCACAGCAGTGTACAGGTATTTGCTCAAGCTATATACCTACTTGCATCAGCTCAGTTTTAAAAGGCCAATTATCAGTTTATTGCTCATCCTATTACTATTACCTGCCGGATATTCTTTATTGAAGTCATTAACTATTGAAGGCTTGCCACAGATCAATAAAAAAGAATTGCTCTTGCAGGTGCAATGGAATGAATCGATAAGCCTGGAAGAAAATCACAAGCGAGTAAAAGACTTGCTCAACATATTTGAAGATGTTACAGAACATCAGGAGGCAGACCTGGGCATTACACAATTCTTACTTAAAACAGATGAACCGGGTTTACAGTATGCGGAAATTTATTTCAAACTCAACGAGGATGTAGTAGTTGAAAATATCAGGCAGCGTTTGCTACAATATTTTTTACAGCTTTATCCGCAAAGTAATGTAAATGTAATGAGTGCTCCCGATGCTTTCGAGCAGTTGTTCAGTACAGATGATCCGGCCATAGAAGCCAGGTTTAAATCACTTGAAAAAGAATCATTAAGTGAAGCAGCACTCGAACCTATACTGGCAGATTTTAATGAGCTGGACGCCAGGCCGCATGCAAGCATTGCCACAGAAACCATTTTACAATTACAGATCAATTTTGATAAGCTAAGGCAATACCAGGTAGAAATATCGACTATACAAGAAGCGCTGAAAAGAACCTTTGCAGATTATCGCATTACCGAACTCAGGCAGTTTGCCAGTACACTGCCGGTAAATTTGCGAACCGATGATTTTTCTTTCGAAGAAAAATTACGGCAGGCAAGTATTCGCAATGCCGATGGACAAGAATATGCTTTGCAACTCTTTGTTAGCTCTAATTACAGCAGCGACTTCAAAGAAATCTTTGCCGATATTTCCGGACCATACCAAAGTGTAAAATGGGAAAGTCTTCCTTCAAATGTGGAGCAGTTATTAGATGATGCCACACAAGTAGCACGCAAGCATGGGCTTGGCATTAATTATCTGGGTACCTGGTTTGAAAATGTAAAGAACATTAAAGAGCTTATGATTATACTCGGGCTTTCGGTATTGCTGCTCTATTTTATATTGGCTGCACAGTTTGAATCATTTATGCAACCACTTATTGTGATTGCTACGATGCCACTCGGTGTATGCGGATCATTGTTGGTGATATGGCTGGCAGGTGGAAGTTTAAATATCATGTCGGCCATTGGTATGATCATCATGCTGGGCATTATGGTGAACGATGCCATTTTAAAAATTGATACCATCAATCGTTTAATCAGAGAAGGTTCAGGTTTGTCGCATGCGCTGGAATATGCAGGCGCCATTCGTTTGAAGCCCATCATCATGACATCGGTTACCACCATATTGGCTTTGCTTCCCATTTTATTTGCATCGGGCATTGGTGCCGATTTGCAACAGCCATTGGTGTATGCAGTGATAGGAGGATTAACCATCGGAACCATTACCGCCATATTTTTTATCCCCTTAGTATACAGAATACTTTATATGAAAGGCACAGCGGTCAGTAGCTAGTGTTATGTAAAGGCGTAGGCGTTCGTTAAATAAATTAACAAATGACAAAGTCCGGGGTTGTCAACTGTTTCTTTGTCAATTGTCAACTTCTTTTCTCGGTATTATCAGCTTAACATGACACTATAATAATTTTAGCAGTGTGGCTCCATCAATATCATGCCCGCCATCAAAAGCAATTACTTGTGGTTGGATATTTAGCTTTTCGTTGAGCGCTTTCATTTCAGCCATTCTTTCGGTAGTTAAAAATGGATCTTTATTGCCATACACCAGGCTTACTTTTTTTGAGCCGAGATAGCTGCTACCATCACTAAAATCTATATCAGGCGGAAACATGCCCGCCCATAAAACCAAATGCTCAAATTCAATGTGTTTGCTCATTACCCAGCGTGTGGCGGTGGCGGAGCCTTGAGAAAATCCTAATATGCTAACGGATGGGAGTTTTGTGAATTTAGTTTTCACGTCATCAAAAACCGTATTGAGGTAGTTGATATAATTTTCTATATCCGTTAAACGATCTTCTTTGGTCATCCAGGTGGCGCCAACGCGTCCGCTAAAACCTTCCTGATAAAATCTGGATAGTCCTTCAGGTGCAATTACACAAATATTATGCTTGACTAACACATTAAATTTTTTGATAAAATATTGCGCAAGTTGTCCGTAGCCATGCAATACAAACCAGATTTGCTTTGCGGATGGGCTAAACTCCCCAAGTGTATAATACCTGGCTTTGAACGCAAAGTTTATTGTTTTCTCTTCCACTCTTTATTGACAGGTTTTCTAATAAAAAAGCCACCCTGTAAATGTGCAGGATGGCCGTTATAAAATTTGATAAAAATTTTAGCGTTTAAATCCCATTGCGCTTCCTCCGCAATAAGATGTTGAGCCTTCAAAAGTGTACTGAATGTAAAATATTCCAGTTGTTTTTGAGGGGTAAACTATGGCTGAAACATACTGATCATTCAGTTTGCTTGAAGCTACCATGTTTCTGTTGCCATCAAAAAGACTAACAGCAATGCCATCAGTACTTTGACCTGGCGAGCAGATGTTTATCATATACTCTGTACCCTTTGTAAAAACGTAAGAGTATTCAACTGTATTTTTAGCTCCTCCATCACCATCAATTTTGTAGCTCTTCAAGAAATTAAAACCTGTGGCTAGTTTTGGAATACATTCATTACTTAAGCCCTCAGCATTACAAGCTACAGATGATGATTTCTCAGAACTGTTGAAGGCCATTAATGAAAGAAATAAAACGAATAATACTATACTTTTCATAAGTGTATTGATATGATTTAGCTAATTACTTTGTTTCTTATATTGTAAATAATGTCTTTAATGTTTTGGATATCTTCCTGGGTGATATCAATGGTACTGCTGCTATTGTCTTTGATCACCATAACACCATCAATTATTTCATATGACGACTCTTTATAAGTATAGGTAATGTGCACCTGATCGAATGCGCTTTTCAATTCATGCATATCATCCAATAAAGATGCCATATTTTTATCTACCTCACTGTAAAAGGATAGCAGCAAGATGATATTGTCTAAAATGATTTTTTGCGTACCAATTATTTCCTGCAATTCTTTATTTTCAGGGTCTTTGACAGATATCTGGCAGGTGATGTGTAATGCTTCGAGCCAGCCTCCTGTAAGCAATAATACGCTCAGGTTGGCGCGACTTTGGTGCTGAAGGTAGTTGTTAATGCTGTTAAAATTCTGCGTGGTTACAAGTAATAGAGAGTCGAGGTTTTTACTATTAGTGGCCAGTTTACCTATTGTGGCGATATCAAAAAACTGGCCTATGTTGAGTCCATCGGCAAGGTTTTTTATGCTGGATATGTACTTAAGACCGTCCTGGTTTTGCTCATATATATTGGTATAACCAAGATCAGTTCCATAAATACCCAAATTAAGCGCCTTTTTAAAGTTGGTATTGTACTTAGAAGCGTTATTGGGGTCATTTAAAAAAGCACCATTATATTTTTTTCCACTCTGCTTTAATAAGACTGAAGTTTCCAGGGGGGAGGGAATTTGTTGCAGGATATCACTGATTACATCCTCAGATATAGAGGGGCCGACAATGGGTGAATTATCCAGACTCTCTAAAAACGCCTTTTCATCGGGTTTTGAGCCTGATCCGCATGAAGAAAGGATAATGAGGATGAGTAGGGAGGCGTAAATTTTCATATAAGTTTGGTTACTTCTACAAAGTTATAAATTAGGCTGAAAGTACAGCCCCATTGTCATTTTTTCGATGAAAAATTCATTTTACCTATTGAACTGAGGATTTTTCTAAGCCATTCAAAATACAAGGCAATGTACCCTGCTACCGACATCAACCATATTACCACCAGATTGAAAAAATAGGTATCGAATTGCAAACCACCAAAATGTTTAACAGGGGCAAAGAAGTGCGTCCGGTAATCTAACCATCCTTGCGGTTTGGGTTCCATAAATATCGGGTTGATCTTTTGTATCAGCTGATTGTTGTATTCAATAATTCTTTCTTTTTCTTTCACATTGCGCACCAGTTCTGAGAGGCTCTCATTGTAATATTTGTTTTTGTATTCGTTGAAATTATAATTTATGCTTTCCTGATTCTCAAAAAAAGTTACCATCCGTTCACGAAGGGCTAGCTTTTCATTGTATTGTTGTTGGTAATGCTTCTTGTAATCGGTGAAGTAGTTATTAAGTAAATCGGCAGTGGCCGGATGGTATGTGTCAAAGTCAAATGCGGTTTCGATATCCAGTTGCTCAATTCCCTTGCGGAATTCTTCGTACTTAAGCTCCATTTTGATAATGGATAAATCTTTTCGTACAAGGTTTACAATACTATCATTTGTACTATTGAAATTTTCTGATACAAAATTATTTTTTCGAATCAGTTCATCCACAAGGTAGGCTACTTTAAAGTCGGCTTGCATTTCTTCTTTTTCGAAATTGAAATACGGTGCCTGGTAATTATTGTTTTTGTACTGATAAACAGCCATTGCTTCGTAAGCCCAGCGTGAAGCCATCATATCGGCAATCACTGGCACTTTGGCTTTATTACTTAGGGCATTGTTTAGCTTATCGAAATTAAATAAAAGTCCGCTGAGAATCATCTGCGGAATCAGCAACAGCGGAATCAATACATATACTGTAACTGCTGATTTGAATGCTGAGGAAATATTTAAACCCAATACATTGCTGAAACAACTTGTGCTGAATAAGACGATCCAGAAAGCAATGTTCATTCCTTTTACTTCCAGGATAAGATGGCCGATGAGAACAAATGAAAGTGTCTGGATGGCCGAGAGCGTAAAGAGAATACTAAGTTTAGAAAGCAAGTAACTGTTCCAGCTCAGGTTTAAGAAAGATTCACGTTTTAATATTTTCCGGTCGCGAATAATTTCTTCAGCACTTACCGTGAGGCCCATAAACAGGGCAACGATAATACTCATCAGCATGAATGCCGGAAAATTATCGTTGAACCTGAATAAATATTCGTTGCCATCAGGCGAGCTTTTGTACCGAATCACTGTGGCGAGGATAAGGGCCAGCAATGGGGCTTCCAGTAAATTAATAAGTAGGTATTGTTTATTGCTAATCTTTGCGAGTAAATCGCGCGTAGTAAAAATAAAAATCTGCTTAAGCCAGGATGGAATACTTAAATTTTTTGGTGGTTTCTCAGCCTCATCAATTACGCAATAAAGTTTGAATTTATCTCTATACATTTCAAACCATTGAAGCGGAGTAGTTTTGCGTTTATTGGTGGGCTCACCGTATTCGTCAACAACTTTTGCTTCAATGATATTGAAAATCTGTTCGGGGTTTACATTGCCACAAACTTCACATTGCCCCCGGTTACTGTCAACCTGGTTGGTTGCTTTCTTAAAATAAGTAACGCCTTCTACCGGGTAGCCATAATAAACAGGGTAACCACCGGTATCCATGATAAGCATCTTATCGAACATTTTATAAATGTCGGAAGAAGGTTGGTGTATGACTACAAAAATCAATTTACCTTTTAAAGAGAGTTCTTTCAGTAAGTCGATTACATTTTCTGAATCGCGTGAGCTTAAGCCGGAAGTAGGTTCATCAACAAACAGTACTGCAGGTTCACGTATGAGTTCAAGTGCAATGTTTAATCGCTTGCGCTGTCCGCCCGATATGGTTTTGTCTAACGGATTACCCACTTTCAAATCTTTGCGTTGCTCAAGTCCCAGACTTTCGAGTACTTCCATTACACGCAGGTGCAGGGCTTCTTCAGAGTAATTTGCGAAACAAAGTTTGGCATTGTAATAAAGGTTTTGGTAAACGCTGAGTTCTTCAATCAGCAGGTCGTCTTGTGAGACATAGCCTATCACACCTTCTATCTCTGATTTTTCTTTGTGGATATCATAACCGTTAATTTTTATACTGCCGTTGATATTTTTTTCAAGACCGGCCAATACATTAAGTAAAGTAGTTTTTCCTGCACCGCTTGCGCCCATTATTCCAATAAGCTGACCTGGTCCTTCGGAAATGTTAATATGTCGAAGTCCTATGGTGCCGTTAGGGAATTTGAAAGATTCAAAGGAGGCATTAAACGAAAGCCTGGTGGTTTTAATCTCTTCGTTGAAATTCTGAACCAGGTCACTGTAGTAAATGGCATTTCCAGCAGGTGTTTTTAATGTACTGCCATGTGAAAACAGGTAAACCCGTTCTGCTTGCATGATAAAATTGTTCAACACGATTTCATCTGTGCCGAGATAACGGGTAAAGTACATGTCAACACTGTTCACACGTATAAATATCAAATGCCCGTTGAGATGCGCATGAATGTGCTTTTGTGTCCCTTCCCCATGTGTTTGTTCATTTACCAATAAGGCTTCTGCCAGATTAACTTGCTCAGGTTGTTCTGCGGTTACAAAACTTTCAATCAGCTTGTATTCATTGTTGCTGATGTTAAAAACGGTGGATACTGTATGAATGATCTCCATTTCTTGTGGAGTTAAATCTTTATCAGAACCTACCAGCTCAAGTAGTTTCACCAACACAACAACTTTTTGTTTTTGGGTTAAGGTTTTGTTTATTTTTTTACAAATGGCAAGTGTTTTAACAGAGTCTTGCACAGTGGTAGCTGTGTGTTTAAGGTTATCAGACTTGTTTGTAAGTGGGACATTGGGATCATAACCTGAAATCTGATCATACAATTTAAGGTATTCTTCTACGGAGCTCCTTTCTAGTTCACTTTGAAAGTAATCTATTACAAACTGCCTTTCATTCAGTGTAACACCACCATCCTGTTTGGTAATGATAGCAAATAATGTAGTGAGGGCTTTTAGTATTTCTTCGCTCATGCTTCTGGCAAATGAATAGCTATAAGTTTAGTAAGGCCTGAAATCAAACGGAATATTAACAATTTCTGCGAATTCTTCTCCTATTTCTTTCATGTCTATGTTATTATCATTATAAAACCAAACCACACTGCTATTCGGCATCTTCTCCAGGGAAGAAATGAGGTCTAAAATATGTTTGGTAGATGCTGTATTGATGTAGTTCATTTTGAATTCAAGAATAGTTTTGGGGTTGGCATTCTCCCTATAGGTCAAAAGCCAGTTTAAGGCAGGCCTGAAGTTTTCTTCGGGTTCATCCGCAAGAGAACTCCCTGAAATCTCAAATTGATTTTCGTCTTTGCTAAGAATAATTTTAGGATTCAATTCATTTCCTTCAATATATAGTGACTTCATAGCTATTTGCTTAACTAGAGATTATTGTCAATTTAGATTTTATCTTTTTAAACTTTCGGCATTGAATGAAAGCGGTAGCAAGTATGCTGCTGAGGCTGAAAGTATCCATTCTTCTTTCTTGTGCATCATAATTATTTCTATGGGACTCTTTTGTCTATTTTCATATTCAAGCATTACTTGGCGACAAGCCCCGCAAGAAGTGGCGGGTACAAGTTCATTTGGGTTGTCACGATAAGCAAGCACCAGCATTTTTTTTATGATTCGTTTCGGCTGATTTGCACCTAAAGAAAAAATGGCCACTCGTTCTGCGCATAAACCAGAAGGATAAGCAGCATTCTCCTGGTTAGCGCCATAAATCATGCTTCCGTCTTCCAATAAAAGCACACAGCCCACATGAAAACCAGAATAAGGTGCGTAAGCATTTCTGCTGGCTTTTATGGCCTCATCAATAAGTATATGTGTACCATTGTCTAGTGCAGATGTAGGCCCCAGGCGAAGAAACCCGCCAGTTTCATTTGTAGCTTTGTCCATATCAGGCTCAATTTAGCAATTCATTGCCGAATTTAAGTTTAAGTCTTTCAATTACTTAATGAGCTTTTATCATATTTGTGTTTTCGCTTTATCATGGACAATATATCTATTCTAGTTGCAGGTGCAGGCCGATCATCCGCCAGTCTTATTGAGTATCTTCTAAAGGTATGTACAGAGAGAAAATGGAAGTTAATGGTTGGCGATGTTTCTTTAGTTGCGGCCAAAGAAAAATGTAAGGACTTTGCTTGTGCCGAAGCCATACCATTTGATATTTCCGATGAGGAAAAATCTAAAGCCACTATAAAAAAAGCAGACTTGGTAATTTCTTTATTGCCCGCAAACCTTCATCCCCTCATTGCGAAAATTTGTATTGATATGCAAACCCATTTGCTTACTGCAAGTTATGTTTCTCCTGAAATGAAGACATTTCACCAGGATGCTATTGATAAAGGTCTCATCTTTCTTAATGAATGTGGGTTTGATCCGGGGATTGATCATATGTCTGCCATGGAGATTATAAACAAAATAAAAGCAGCAGAAGGAGAGCTCATCAGCTTTGAATCTTTTGCAGGTGGATTAATCTCACCCGATTCGGAGAAAGACAACCCATGGAAATACAAATTCACCTGGAGCCCACGTAATATTGTTATGGCCGGGCAGGGCACGGCCCGATATATACATGGGGCAAAAATGAAATACATCTCGTATCCACAATTATTTGAAAGAATTACCACCGTAAAGGTACCCGGCTATGGAGATTTTGAGGGTTATGCAAACCGGGATTCAACTATATATAAAGAATTGTATGGATTGAATGGAATACAAACCTTATTAAGGGGAACATTAAGAAAAGCTGGATTTTGCAATGCCTGGAATATTTTTGTTCAATTGGGTATGACTGATGATACATGGAAAATGCAGGGCTTGAATAATATGACTCATGCTGATTTTATTTCATCCTTCTTAGCGTTTGATGAAAGCAAAACGGTTGAGCAAAAATTAGCACAGGCTTTAGCGCTGGATTTAGAAGGAGAAGAAGTAGAAAAACTTCGCTGGTCGGGCTTTTTTGATAATGCCCCGGTAGGTTTGGAGAGCGGAACTCCGGCTGAGGTTTTGCAACATATACTCATGAAGAAGTGGGCCATGCAAAAAGGCGACAAAGATATGGTAGTGATGCTGCATCGTTTTGTTTATTCTAACAACGGAAAACTTATTACCCTGCAATGTACTTTGGTGGCTGAAGGAGATGATGAAGTAAACACCGCAATGGCCAAAACAGTTGGCCTGCCTTTAGGCATTGCTGCCAAGCTGGTACTTGAAAACAAAATTAAATCGCGGGGTGTGGTGATACCTGTAACGGAAGAATTCTATCTTCCCATCCTAAAAGAGTTAAAGGAATTGGGTATACAGATCAAAGAACAGCAAAGCTGATTATTGTTTATAAAACTGGTAGCCCCATATTCCGCTCAGGGGTATGCTGATGGCATAGACCACAGTAAAGAGGGCATCTTCAACTATCATGTAAAAAATTGTAGCCTGTATGATCATACTTATGGGCATGAAAATCAACGCGACCAAAAAGTATAGCGAAGGCTTGAACTGCGGATCGGTTACGTAGTTAATGACCAGGCGTTGAATGCCGTGCGTGATCAAGTTGTTGAATAATCCGTAAATAAGAATGGGGTTGAACCATTTCCAGAATGGTGTTGATTTTTTAAAAACCTCATTTTGCTGACCTGCAATACCTTCCATTTTAAGTTTCTCTGCAAGTTGTCGGTCCGCTTCGAGTTGCTTTGCCAGGTCTTTATGAACGGTTCTTTCCTGCATCAATTGTTGCACAATATCCTGGTAATGCTCTTCCGGTTCAATGTGCAAGATGAGCTTTTTCATTGCTGTGGAGGTTTCGGAAATCAATGCATTAATCCCTTCATTGGGATGAGCTTGGTAACTGCTTTTAAACTCAGCAACGTTGATGGCATTACCAAAACTTAACAAAACTCTGGATCGCATTTCTTCTCGTGCCTCATACTGAATACCCACGGGGACTATGCATAAATTGGCTTTCCAATTTGTGGTAATTTCTGTTGCAAAGGCAATTCGGGCAAAACCTTTTTGTAAAGGTCTGAGCCTCCACTCTTCTCCGTGGTTACCTTCGCCAAACATTAATACACTTTGGTTTTGTAAAAGTAGCTCAGCGCTTTTACTAAAAATAATCTCATTATTTTTTAGCGCATTGAAGCCATCGCGAAAGCGATAGATAGGCATGATGTGAACGGAACTAAGTATTTTTTTTAGCCAATTCATTTTAAATACATCTCCTCGGGCGAGAAACCAGGGCATGCGTTTTAGTGGGCTAAGTATAAGCAAGGCATCCAGAAAAGCGTTTTGGTGATTGCTTACAAAAATTACAGGCCTGTTATAGGGCACGTTTTCTAGTCCTTGTATTTGCCACTTACGAAAATACAATGACAAACAAAGTTTTACATATGCTTTTAACGGGCGGTGCCAGAATGGTGCTTTCATGCTTTCAACCTTGAGGATTAAATTGTCGCATTAATCCGGCAAATATAAACCCTGCAACCAAATGCCAAACGCCCCACCAGGCGGTGATCAGCGCCATTTCTCCATTGCCATTAAAAAAGGTAAAGATCAGCACCAAACCAAGTCCTGAATTTTGAATTCCGGTTTCAATGGCAACTGTTCGGTTTGTACTGGAACTGTTTTTTAAACTAACACTAAACAGGTAAGCCGCTCCCAGTATAAGCGCATTGTGAATAAGGACTATCCAAAACACCAGGTGAAAAAAACTTTCGAATGCCACACGGTTATTATAAATAGCCACCATAATAAAGCCCATTAGCAAAATGATGGAGAGAATTCGCATGGGTTTAGCGATGAGCAAACTAAACTTTGGCTTGTAATTATTAATGAGCATACCAAGCACAAGCGGTACAATCAGAATGCCTGTCATGTTGATAAATAATTCAATAAAACTGATGTCAAGTTTTTGTATGAAATCATTGCCTTTGGGCAGCAACCCCGCGTACAAAAAGAAGTTTGCAGGAGTCAATACAAATGCAGAGAGCGAAGAGAATGCAGTGAGAGATATTGAAAGTGCAGTATTACCTCCGGATAGCATAGTAAAAAAATTGGAGACATTACCACCCGGACAAGCGGCAACCAATAGCATACCCAGAGCTAAACCGGTTGAAGGTTTTAATAGAAGTATAAGCAGGTACGTAATGAACGGAAGCAGCATGAACTGTGAAAGCAGTCCGGTGAGTATAGATTTTTTCTGATGTTTTAAAGTAATGAAGTGTTCACGTTTTACCGAAAGCGCAACACCAAACATGATAATGGCCATGCAGATATTCAAGACCAACAGACTTTCGGGTGAGAACTGAATATTGATGTTTTGTGCCTCCAAGTTACATAGATAAAAATGTAAGTTAATTATTTCTTTAAAATGGCAACCTTGATAGAAAGATTTAACTCGTTTTGGGCTAGCGATAGTTCATAGATTGCCTTCAATTCTTTATCTTAAATTAGTTGATCTTTACTCCCAATCTTTTTCAAGACTTTTTTCATATCCTGTATCAATCAATAAATTTTTTCCTTCAGCAGCTGTTACAGCCAGTTCATCACAGCGCTCGTTTTCCGGATGACCGGCATGGCCTTTAATCCAGATGAACTTAGGCTTATAAATTTTATACAAGGGGATTAATCTTTTCCATAAATCGGGATTGGCCTTCTTATTAAAATTTTTCTTTTCCCATCCCCATAGCCAGCCTTTTTCAATGGCATTTACAACGTATGAGGAGTCAGAGTAAACCGTAACCTGTACACCGCTTTTCTTCAATGCTTCAAGTGCGACAATTACGGCCATTAATTCCATACGGTTGTTGGTGGTAAGACGATAGCCCTGTGAAAGTTCTTTCACATGTTTGCCATATTGCAATATTGCTCCGTAGCCTCCCGGACCCGGGTTGCCTTTAGCGGCTCCGTCTGTATAAATCTTTATCAATTTAGGTTGAGTTATACACTACTATTAATTTTAAATCTAGCCATTACAAATAGCCTTTCAAAAATTTCTGTAACTGCCTGATCTCTTTTTCTTTTATTGCTGGAAAGTTGGCAATTCTAAAAGTAGATTTTTTTAGCTTGCCGTATCCATCGCCCAACAACAATCCTTCCTTTAGGGCTGCAAACTTAATTTTTTTTATTACTGATTTTGGGGCCTCTATAGTTAAAACTGTGTTTGATCTTACTTTAGGATTTTTAATATGCAGCTTAAGTTTTTTGTTTTTCTGAAAAAAAATTACCCAATTTCTATAACGTTCAATTGTAAGTTCATGTATTTTGTTTATGCCGGGTAAAGTTTCAAGTACACGCATAAGCAAGTAAATGCTCAGCACGTTTGGTGTATAGGGTGTTTGCCAGTCTTTCATTTTGTTTATCATAAAGGTAAGACTGTTGTAGTGATTTTTTTCTGCGATGCGTGTGGCATGTGCGATGGCATTTTTCGAGCAAATCATAATGCCCATGCCTGCCGGCAATCCAAAGCACTTTTGAACTGAGGCAAACCAAACATCAGCCGATTTGAAATCAAGTTTTATACCTGCCATGGAGGAAGTGGCGTCAATAACAATCAAATGCTTTGGATTACTTTTCTTTACTTGTTGAATAAATTTATTACTAAGCTGTGTGCCGTTGGAGGTTTCATTTTGCGTAAGACAGATCAAAGTGCTTGATCCGCTGAAAAGATAATCTCCTGCGAGTAATTCTTGCTCAGCTTCAAAAGGAAAACCTACTGCAGTATGCTTAAGGCGATGAGTATATTCAAACCATCTTTCTCCGAAGGCGCCATTATACACATGAAAGCTTTTGTTTTTGTGCAGGGACTGCGCAAGAATTTCCCAGCATTCAGTAGCGGAAGAAACAAAGAACACAGTATAAGAGGCAGGTATTTGAAGCTTTTGTTTTAGCAGTTGAATAGTTTTTCTAGAAATTTCTTCAAAAGCTTTGCTTCGATGATTGATGCCAAGTAATCCTTGCTGATGGGCTTCTTTAACGAATTTAGGTACTTCATCATATACACGAGAGGGACCTGGATAGAAGCTGATCATCTCCGCTAATTAGTCATTATGATATACTTTTTCTCCTGCCCGTATAGCTGCCTCCAATAAATTTTCTTTGGGGGGCAGCGGACAACTGAACTCATCTGCGTACGCACAATAGGGATTGTATGCTGTGTTGAAGTCGAGTTCAATCACATTACCCGGTGGTTTTTTTACATCGAGGTAACGACCAGCCCCGTAAGTTTCATGAGCTGAGGTCGCATCACCGAAAGCTAGAAAAAGTGTCCCTCTGAAGGGCCCCATGTCGATGATTTCAAGTATAAGCAAGCGTTGTGTTTGATTGTCTATTTCAAATTCTGCGTAGGCATATTCCATGTAGCGTTTTTCAAGGCCATCGTTGGTGGCCAATGTGCGTAGTTGTTTATCCCGAATTGGAACTAACCTTGCACTGATTTTATATCTAATATCCGGATTGAAATACTTAAGTCCGCTAAAAGGAATTTCTGCTTCTTTAAATGGCGATTCGGCTGATGCGGTCATAAATCGGTCTTTCTCTTCACGTTCCTTTAAAATCTCCGCGTAATATTCCTGTGTGCTTTGGCCCCCCTGCAAAGCATACAAAAGACTAAGTACGGCAACCAGTAGTACAACAGCACCAATAATCAAATTTCTTGACATCATCCTCAGTTTAGTATTCCTTCATCTGCAAAACTAAAATATCCTTGATTAGTAAAAATGATATGATCAAGCACACTTATCTCCAGGCTTTTGCCTGAAGCCACTAATTTACGCGTGAGGTCTATGTCTTGTTGGCTGGCATTGAGATTGCCGGAAGGATGGTTATGCATAAGTATGATGCCGCTGGCAAGTACTTCCAGGGCATGCTTAAAAATGATTTTTGGATCGGCCACTGTACCGCTAACCCCGCCCGAGCTGATCTGTCTTTTTTTAATGACTTGATGTGCACGGTTAAGCAGTAGAATCCAGAATTCTTCATGACTCAGGTCCAGCAGTTCTGCCTGCATGTACTCATAAGCATCTTTGCTGCTACTGATTTTTGTTTTCTTTACCGGCTCTGTTTCTTTTCTTCTTCGGCCGAGCTCCAGTGCGCTTACTATGCTAATGGCCTTGGCTTCGCCTATTCCTTTGAATTTCATCAAGTCATTGACAGTCAATTTTGCCAGTTCATGCAAGTTGTTATCTACCGATTTAAGGATTTGTCGGGCCAATTCTACAGCGCTGAGTGAGGCTGTGCCTGAGCCAAGCAAAATGGCAATGAGTTCGGCATCGCTGAGTGCAGCTTTTCCTTTTTGCAGCATCTTCTCACGGGGCCTGTCGGCCTCATCCCAGCTTTTAATCTTTAGTTTTGCCTGGTCTTCCATCGGCTTTCAAGATACTATTTACAAGGCATAGATTGAATTGGGTAAGTCAGCCTTAAATGCAAAAAGGCCCTGAAAGGGCCTTTTTAGAATGTTTTTTTGAATTATGCCGATAGCCTGCTTACGTAACGCGTAAGTTTTGACTTCTGGTTGGCAGCCTTCTTTTTATGAATGATGTTTTTCTTGGCCAGTTTATCGATCATAGAGATCACATTGTTTAACAATGCCTGAGCTTCTGATTTCACCTGGGTTTCTTTCAAAGCTTTAATAGCAGTACGTGTACTTTTGTGTTGGTACCTGTTGGTAAGACGCTTGGCATTGTTTGCCCTTATTCTCTTAATTGCTGATTTGTGGTTTGCCATATTCCTTAGCTAAATCCTTTAAAATTAGGTGGGCAAAGGTAAGGTACATACTTGTATTTGCCAAATCAGGCCCATAATTCCCCTTATATTATTATTTTGCTCTAGTGAATCGTTCGGCAATTTTGCTTGGTTGCTTGGTCCTGATGGGATTGTTCATGGGTTTTAGCTGGGGTTTTTACGCCCATAAGCTCATTAACAGGCAAGCCGTTTTTTCTCTTCCTCCAGAAATGATCGGCTTTTATAAAAAAAACATACGTTTTGTTGAGGAAGCAGCCATTGATCCTGACCGAAGACGGTATGCGGTAGAAGCTGAAGCAGCCAGACACTTTATTGATATAGACCATTATGGAGATTCGGCTGTTTACAAAATGTCCAGGTATTGGAGGGAAGCCATTGAAAAATATCCTGCTGATACCCTCAATAAATACGGTATTGTACCCTGGCACATATATACAATGTATTTCCGCTTGCGCGATGCCTTTTTCGTGAAAGATCCCAAAGCCATTTTACGTGCCTCTGCAGATATCGGCCATTATATCTCTGATGCCCATGTGCCGTTGCATACCACTAAGAATTATAACGGACAGTTTACAGACCAACTGGGTATACATGCCTTTTGGGAGAGCCGATTGCCTGAATTATTTGCAGAAAACTACGATTTGTTTGTGGGCAGGGCCAGCTATATAGACCAGCCCCAACTCGCAGCCTGGAAGGCAGTAATTTCCGGCCATGAAGCACTTGATTCGGTGTTGACTTTTGAGCGCAAGCTTTCAGAGCGCATCGGAAAGAACAAATACAGTTACGAAAGCAAGGGCACCCAAACCGTAAAAGTATATTCTCAGAAATATTCGGCAAGCTACCATCAAATGCTGAATGGCATGGTTGAGCGTCAGTTAAAGGCAAGCATTAAAATGATTGCCGATTTTTGGTTTACAGCATGGGTAGATGCCGGCCAACCTGATTTGAAAGAAATTATTAATTACCAGCCCACCGAAGATGAATTAAACGAAAGAAAAGAAAGCCTTAAAGAATGGAAAATGCGCATTTATAGGGTGCGAGAACATGAGGCTGAAGGCAATTAATTATGAAGAAGTACAATTAATTAAGTGAACAGATTGATTTTTAGATGAAAATTCTGAAACTTAGGTGCTTAAGAACTTAAACCCCGATTCTGATGAATGTATTTAATAACCCTAATCGTGTACCAGAGAAATTCGGTATTTTCCTGGCTATTGGACTGGCCGTGTATTTTGTTTTAATGAAACTTGTCGGACTGGTGCATATAACCGAGTTGAGAATACTAAATGTGTTCATACTCGTTTGGGCTATTTATGGTTGTTTGAAAGGAATACATAAAGCTGAAGGTGGAAGTAATTATTTCCGGAACATGGTTGCGGGTGTGTTAACTTCATCGGTCGGTGTAGGTTTATTTGCCCTGTTTCTGTTTTTTTATATGTCGTTTATTGACACCGGTTTGATGGAATCTATCAGAGAAAATGAAGCCATGGGTAGGTTTCTCAATCCCTATATGATATCCTTTATCATTTTCCTGGAGGGTGTTTTTTCTGGTATGCTATTTACTTTTATTTTAAATAATTACCTGGACCATCAGGAAAGCTGAGTTCATTCATCCCAGATAACCTCCACGCATTGTTTCCATGAAGCAATTGTAGTTTGCGTGATGTTAGAATTAAGGGGTTTTAGCTCAGCTAGGTTTCTATACTTATTTGTTTTAATGATCACTTGTGCCTCTACATTGCGCTCATTGGTTTTGTGAAATAACACAACTTTCTTCTCCAAAGAGTTTAGCAGGCCATTTGCGTTAATATCCGATTGCCTGATTTGTATGCATGTTTGAATTTCTTTTCCCGAAAGTAAGTCCATGATTTTTTCTGCATCGGGCACGCCAAATCCAATGTAATTATTTCCATATGGGTACAGTGTGGCCGATTGTTTGATTATATGCATGATCTCTAAATTGCTTAGTGATGGATTTGCCTGCATAATGCAAGCGGCCAATCCGGTGATTATGGGCGCTGAAAAGGAGGTGCCATTAGATGAATAACATGAGATATCGGGTTTCGTATAGGGCAAGTCAACCGGACCGATTGAACTGTAGTCCATCTTGAATTGGGTTTTAAATTGTGTTGCGCCTACGCTTAGCACATCTTTGGCATCGGCTGGCAAAGAAATAACCTTGAAAGGCCTGCGGCCATCATTTCCTGCCGAGATTACAATCAACATACCTTTTTCTATTGCAGCAATTTGAGCGGCTTGTGTAATGGCGGTACTCTTGCCGTCTATCTCCGAGGGTAAATGATTTTCTGCCGGATCATCGAAACCATCTGAATAACCAAGTGAAGTATTTACCAGCTTTATCCCCAAGCTATCGAACCACTCAATCGCGGCAATCCAATATGCCTCCTCCATTCTATTTTCTATCACGTCATTATCAGTGTAAGCAAGATAAAATTCAGCGGCAGTTGCTAATCCATATTGTTTGCCCCGATCTTTTCCGGCAATGCACTTCAATACACTTGTGCCGTGGTTGCCCATGCCTGATGCGCTTGCATCAAATGGATTTTTATTTTTTGGATTAAAATAATCCCTAAAGGCTTTGATCTTATTGTCTGAAAGAAGATGAGAGAGTGCAAAATTTTTATCGAGTGATTTAAAACCCGCGTCCACTACGCCAATGCGTATACCCGCGCCATTATGATGGGAGGCTATCAAACCTTCCGATTTTATTTGGATTAATGCTTCAGAATATTTTGCATTTCTTTTGGGTACTTCTGTAGTTTCTTGTTCTTCATTAACAAAGAGATAGCCTGATTTTTCTATGCGTTTAATAAAATCCAGGCTGGAGATTGTGCATAGTTGGTTGTCATCTAATTCGGAATAAACTGCATTCAACCATTTCGATGTAGATTTAATACTTATACCGGCCCGACTTAGCCAGTTGATTTTTTCATGGTCAACCGGAAGATCGGTATACTGCTGTAAGGGCAAACCGGCTTGCACTCTTTGCTGAAGACTTTGTTCGGATACCCAGCAAGCAGTTGCAGGATCAGTATTTTTGGTGTGAAAATAAATCCAGTAGTTATCATTCGCGTAAAGCGGACCTGCAATGAGCAGTAGAAATAGTATATTGTAAGCTGATTTTAACATGATTTAAGAAATCTCAACTTACTCATTTTATGCGATACGCACCGATCAATAAACAGTTATTCATCCAAAACCGAAAGAAACTACAGCATGAATTGAAAGGGGCATCAGTTGTAGTGGTGAATGCCAACGATGTTATGCCTACCAATGCAGACGGTACTATGCCCTATCGTCAGAATTCAGATTTGTTTTACCTCACTGGAGTTGATCAGGCAGAGAGTATACTTGTTCTTTGTCCGGATTTCCCGGATAAGAAACTAAGAGAAGTATTGTTTCTGCAAGAAACCAACGAACACATTGCAGTGTGGGAGGGTCATAAACTTACCAGGGAAGAGGCACGTGCGCAAACCGGTATTCAAACAGTAATGTGGTTATCTGAGTTTTCCAAAGTATTTAACACCATGATGGTGATGGGCGATACCGAGCATGTGTACCTCAATACAAACGATCATTACCGTGCCGAAACAATGGTAGAATCTCGTGATATGCGATTCATTAAATGGTGTAAGGATAAATATCCATTGCATAAGTATGAACGCCTGGCGCCAATCATGCATCGCTTGCGCTACATAAAAAGTGAAGCCGAGATAAAACTTATGCAACAAGCATGCGACATCACAGGGAAAGCGTTCAGGCGTGTGTTAAAATTTGTAAAACCAGGAGTGAAGGAGTATGAAATTGAAGCGGAGTATATCCATGAGTTTACCAGGCTGGGCTCGAAGGGATTTGCTTATACACCCATCATCGCATCGGGAGCTAACTCATGTGTGTTACACTACATTGAAAATAATAAAGTGTGTAAGGATGGAGATGTGTTGTTGTTAGACGTAGGTGCGGAATACGCTAATTATAATGCCGATCTTACCCGCACCATTCCTGTAAATGGAAAATTTAGTAAAAGACAAAAAGAAGTATACAATGCCGTATTGCGTGTACACAATCAAGCCAAGAGATTATTGAAACCCGGGGTAGTGTATTTTGATTTTCAGAAAGAGATTGAGAAGATCATGGAAGCAGAATTGCTGAAACTAAAACTGATTGATAAAACAGATATCAAAAATCAAAAACCTGAGGCTCCTGCACTCAAAAAATATTTTATGCATGGCACCAGTCATCATTTGGGTTTGGATGTGCACGATGTAGGTAATATGTATCACAAGATTAAGTCGGGTATGGTGTT
>CAZVFM010000020.1:0-22262 GCA_964626095.1 uncultured Roseivirgaceae bacterium
CCAAAATATGCCAGCATAATGGGTCTGCTGGTATACCGTTTCTCTTTCAGTAAAGTGTTTTGTCTTCTTATTTGCATTTGCTGATCAAGGCCTAAGCCCGACCATATTTCAGAGAAGCTGATGGCGATATTTCTTGCTTCTTCGGTTCTGTAATTATTTAAAGCTGTGGTTATGCTGTCGGTAAAATTAAGTGGGGCAGGCATAGCCCCATTGCCCTGCGCCAAGGTATCCAGTGCCAAAAGCCAGCAAACAATATAAAAAATGGGCTTTATCAATTGATTATAAAAATTTGAAATTCGCAAAATAAAGCCATATACCCAAAATGAGCCATTATTGAAGTATAACGCTAAAAGATTGAAATTAGCTTACTTCCTATTGCTTGTGCAATAAAAGTGCCGCCCAATGGTTGCGGGTATCCTGATGCTGCTTAAATAGCCCGTATTGATTGGCTTTTTTCTCCAGGTCTAAAACATCGTTTTCGTAAAACCCACTCAATAACAATTTAGCACCTGGTTTTAAATGTTTTGCGTAGAATTCCATTTCATCAAGCAAGATGTTTTTGTTGATGTTGGCCAGGATGATGTCAAAATCATTGGGCAAGTTGAGTTCATTTATTTTACCTTGAAGAATGTTAATGTTTAATGCATTGTTCAGCTCAATGTTTTCTTTGCCGTTGATTACACTCCACTCATCGATATCAAAGGCTTCAACAGATGTTGCTTGCAGTTTTGATGCCATTATAGAAAGTATAGCTGTACCGCATCCTGCGTCCATCACTTTCTTGTTTTTATGATCTATCCCCAATTGATTTTTCAACATCAAATAAGTGGTTTCATGATGCCCTGTCCCAAATGACATCTTTGGTGTGATGGTAATTACGTAAGGAAAATCTTTTTTTGGATGAAAATGCGCACGAATATAAATTTTCTCCTCTACAGTTATCGGATCAAAACTTTTTTCCCATAATGCATTCCAGTTTTCCTTTTGAACTGTATCCATGCCCATCTCAAAAGGTTTAACATGACGATATTTTTCTTTGATTATACCCAGTTGTTGCTGATTGTACTTTTCCTCTTCAACATAGGCTTCAAAACCAGTATCAGTTTCTATAAAGGAATCAAATCCCGCTTCAGAAATTTCTGCCATAAAAATTTCTGTGAACTCAGCATTGCAATGGACCACAAGACGAGAATAGAACATGGCTAACTCAAAAGCACTTTCACGTTTTTATATCGCTTTAATAATATCTGTAAAATCTCTTGACTTCAAAGAGGCGCCCCCAACTAATCCACCATCTACATCTTTGCATGCAAACAATTCTTTGGCGTTGTCGGGTTTAACACTGCCGCCATAAAGTATAGAAATGTTTTCAGAAACATCTTTACCATATTTGTCTGCAATATGTTTACGGATCACTTCGTGCATATCTTGCGCTTGTTGCGATGATGCTGTTTTTCCCGTACCAATTGCCCAAACCGGTTCATATGCAATCACTACATTTTTTATTTGCTCGGTGGTTAAATGAAAAAGCCCTTCTTCTATTTGTTGTTTTACAAGCGCTTCGTGTTTACCTGCTTCGCGAACTTCAAGCGGCTCGCCACAACAATAGATGGGAGAAACAGATGCGTCTAGTGCCTTATTTATTTTTTTTGAAAGCAGTTCATTGCTTTCATTATGGTATTGCCTGCGCTCACTATGACCAATGATTGCATAAGGAATATGCATGGCCGCTAACATCCTTGCTGATACTTCTCCCGTGTAAGCACCCCATTCATGCGCACTGCAATCCTGCGCAGCCAGTTGTACGCGGGCATCTTCACCTAAAAGATTTTTTAATGGTAGCAAATAGGGGAAAGGCACACAAAGCACAATATGCGCCTTGTTATTAATTTCATCATTTACCATTCCCATAATTTCTGAAGTAAGCGCTTGTGCTTCTTCCAATGTCTTGTGCATTTTCCAATTACCTGCTGCTATTTTTTTTCGCATCTGTATTAAGTTTATCAGTCAAATATAAGCTTCTATTCTCTGGCATTAAATAGCTTGAGTCATAACCAAAAATAAACCCTGTTCCGATTAATCAGAACAGGGCCAAAGTTTAAGTTTAAGGTGTTTTTTTTTCAGATCACTCCCTGAGCCTGCATAGCTCGCGCTACTTTCAGGAAGCCTGCAATATTTGCGCCTATCATATAGTTTCCAGGCTTGCCATATTCTTCAGCGGCAGCCAAACAAGTATCGTGAATGTTTTTCATAATGCTATGCAATTTCTTATCTACTTCTTCTCTCGTCCAGTTTTGACCCATGTAGTTCTGTGTCATTTCCAAACCTGAAGTTGCCACGCCTCCTGCATTTGATGCTTTTCCAGGAGAATACATTATGCCATTGTCGATTACAACTTCAATCGCTTCAATGGTAGTAGGCATATTGGCCCCTTCGCCCAAAAGCTTTATTCCGCCCTTAACCAGGTTGTGTGCATCTTTTGCATTGATCTCGTTTTGTGTTGCACAGGGAAACGCGCAATCAGCTTTGATGGCCCATAGCGGGTTATGATCAGCTTTAGCATCTATCTCGTGGTAAGCACATTTATACTTATCTGCATATTCTTTAATACGACCTCTTCGAATGTTTTTCAGTTCTTTGAGGAACTCCAATTTCTCTTGCGTAATACCTGCCTCGTCATAAATGAATCCCGCTGAGTCGGAAGCTGTTAATGGCTTACCCCCCATTTGAATTATCTTCTCAATGGCATACTGCGCCACGTTCCCTGAGCCCGAAACAATGCAGCGTTTACCCTTAATACTATCACTTACGTTTTGCAACATGTTCTCAGCAAAGTATATCAATCCATATCCTGTTGCTTCGGTTCTTATCAAGCTTCCACCCCATCCAATTCCTTTGCCGGTTAGTACTCCGGAAAATTCATTTTTCAATTTTTTATAAGCACCAAACATGTAGCCTATCTCTCTTCCTCCTACACCAATATCTCCGGCAGGCACATCTAATCTATGACTTATATGCCTGAATAACTCACCCATAAAAGCCTGGCAAAACTTCATAATCTCATTGTCTGATTTTCCTTTCGGATCGAAATCTGAACCCCCCTTACCCCCACCCATGGGGATGCCGGTTAACGCATTCTTGAAAATCTGTTCAAAGGCCAAAAACTTTAATACACTTGGTGTAACGGAAGGATGAAATCGAATACCGCCTTTGTAAGGACCAATAGCCGAATTCATTTGCACGCGATATCCTCTGTTCACCTGCACCTCACCTTTGTCATCCAGCCATGTTACCCTGAATGATATCAGCCGCTCTGGCTCAAGCATACGCTCAAGTAATTTTAATCTTGTATATTCTGGGTGCCTTTCAAGTACAGGCAATACGGAGAGGATCACTTCTTCAGCTGCTTGAATAAATTCAGGTTCGTTCGGGTTCCGTTTGGCAACTGACTCAACAATTGGATGTTTACTCATAAATCTGGAATAAAATTTCTCCAATTTATGGAAAGAAATACTATTGCAAACGTTTTAAATGAATTTTAAGATTTAACCCCGGGCAGTTTAAGATTCCTTAATCAAAATCACTTTTTACCCTTCAGTTTAGCTTTTAAGTAATCGGCCGTATACCCACTGCCAGTACGTATCATTTCCTCGGGAGTTCCCTCAAACATAATGGCTCCTCCGCGTTCTCCACCTTCGGGCCCCAAATCTATTATCCAGTCTGCCGATTTGATTATTTCCATGTTGTGTTCAATAATGATAACGCTATTGCCCTCATTAATCAGGGTGTTAATGGCTTTTAATAGTTTGGAGATATCATGAAAATGAAGACCAGTTGTTGGCTCATCAAATATGAACAGAATGTGCTCTTTGCTGTCGCGAGTCGTTTTGCCTATAAAGGAAGCCAGCTTTACACGCTGCGCCTCGCCACCGCTCAATGAATTAGAAGATTGCCCCAACTTGACATAGCCCAGACCAACATCATAAAGTGGGTTAAGCTTATTTAAGATAGCGGGTTTGTCTTTAAAGAAGTCCAGACTCTCTTCAATGGTAAGCTCAAGTACATCTGCAATGTTTTTACCCATGTATTCTACTTCCAGTAATTCCTGCTTGAACCTCTTACCATTGCAGTTCTCGCATTTAAGAAAAATATCCGCCATGAATTGCATTTCAATTTTTACTTCTCCTTCTCCATGGCAGTTCTCACAACGGCCGCCTTCCATATTGAAAGAATAATGTCCGGGTTTGTATCCGCGCTTAACAGATAACGCTTGTTCTGAATACAGTTGTCGGATGGCATCGTAAGCTTTTACATACGTTACCGGATTTGATCTTGAGGATTTACCAATCGGGTTCTGATCAACAAACTCGATCTGACTTATTTTTGAAATATCTCCTTCCAATCGATCAAATTTTCCTGGTGTATCTGTACCTAATCCAAGCTGCCGGCTAAGTGCAGGGTATAAAAGTTTTTTTATCAATGTTGATTTTCCTGACCCGCTTATTCCGGTAATTACCGTGAGCACACCAAGCGGAAATTTTAGCTTGAGATTTTTAAGATTATTTTCTCTTGCTCCAATCAGGTAGAGATAATCCTTCCACTTGCGTCTACTTGATGGAATACCAATTTTCTCTTTGCCGCTTAGGTAATTTGTTGTATGACTACTGGTCTTTCCGTTGATGTCACTTATCGTCCCCTGAAAAACCAATTTACCACCATGTCTTCCGGCATCCGGACCAATATCAATGATCTGATCTGCTGCTCGCATAATTTCCTCTTCGTGCTCTACTACAATCACTGTATTTCCTAAGTCGCGTAAAGATTTTAAGACTTCAACCATGCGGCTTGTGTCTTTGGGATGGAGACCAA
Source organism: uncultured Roseivirgaceae bacterium (assembly GCA_964626095.1). Lineage (GTDB taxonomy): Bacteria > Bacteroidota > Bacteroidia > Cytophagales > Cyclobacteriaceae > DAOLDI01. The sequence goes on from CAZVFM010000020.1 coordinate 4,870, forward strand.
TACTGGGTTCATCCAAAATATACATAGAGCCAACCAATGCGCTACCTAATGAGGTGGCAAGTTTAATCCGCTGATACTCTCCCCCCGAAAGCGTGGAGGTCATTCTATCCAAACTCAGATAACCCAGGCCTACCTTAACCATATAGCCCAGGCGTGTGTTTATCTCCTTCAGTAAACGATCGGCAACTTTCCTGTCTTGACCGTCCAGCTTCAGGTTTTGAAAAAAACTCAGTACATCCTCAATCGGCATCAATACCAAATCAGTAACGGATACATTTTGAATTTTAACGTAAGCAGCATCTTTTCTTATCCTTGTTCCCCGACAATCTGGGCAATTGGTTCTTCCGCGATATCGGGACAACATCACCCGGTATTGAATCTTGTGAGTTTTTGATTCTAAGTATTTGAAGAAATCCTGAAGTCCTTCAAAATGCTCATTTCCTTTCCATAACAATTCTTTATGTTTCTCAGACAACTCTGCATAAGGCCGATGAATGGGAAAGTCAAACTTGATTCCATTTTTTAGCAGCGGCTTGAGCCATTCGCTCATGGTTTCACCCCTCCAAGGGGCAATGGCGTTTTCGAAAACAGAGAGAGTTTTATCCGGAACTACCAGGTCTTCATCTATTCCCAAAATTTTTCCAAAGCCTTCGCATGTACGGCAGGCACCATAAGGGTTGTTGAACGAAAATAAATTCACGCTCGGCTCAACAAAACGCATACCATCAAGCTCAAAGCGATCAGAAAATGTTTGTGATTTCTTTTGTTCGTCATAAACAATACACTCGCCCTCACCTTCAAAAAATGCCGTTTGTACTGAATCTCCTAAGCGAAAAATAGTGTCCTCATCATTCGCCTTTAAGGTTACCCTGTCGATAAGTATTTCAATTTCCTTAGCCTTTTTCTGCAAAGCTTTATCACTAAGGATATCTTCAATAAAGTGAGGTTCTGCATCAATCAGTACGCGGGTAAAACCTTTACTCAGCAAAATGTTTAGTTCTTGCTGAAGCTTTCGTCCTTTTCTTATTTTCAATGGTGCGGCAATCTGAATGCGGATGTTATCGTCCATGCCATTGATCACATTAACTACACTGCTAACTGTATCTCGCTTTACTTCTTTTCCACTTATTGGAGATATGGTTTTGCCTACCCTTGCAAAAAGTAATTTCAGGTAATCATAAATTTCAGTTGAAGTACCAACCGTTGACCTGGGGTTACGTGTATTTACCTTTTGTTCTATGGCTATTGCCGGAGAAACCCCATGTATATAATCCACTTCAGGTTTTTCCATTCGGCCAAGAAATTGCCTGGCGTATGAACTCAAGCTTTCGACATACATGCGCTGGCCTTCGGCAAAAAGTGTATCAAATGCCAGTGAAGATTTTCCGGAACCTGAAAGTCCAGAAATAACCACCAGTTTATTTCTGGGAATAGCAACACTTAGGTTTTTAAGGTTATTTACCCTGGCCCGCTTAATAATGATAAACTGCTTTGGATCAAGTTGGTCCAAGTGATTATCTGATAGTAACAATGCTTCATCCATCTTTATTTGTGAGGGGGTAAATTTGAAACACCACCTGTGCAGGTGGTGTTCATTCCATTTACTAATTAGTCGTCAAAATCTGGATCATAGGAGGGGTCGGTATCATTGCCGCCTCCGCTGTAATCACTATCAAAGTCATCATCCTCATCTCCAGCCCTATCCTTTGGGTGTTCACTAAACTCTTCCTCTTCGGTTTTCTCTACTGCATAATCGCCTTCGCTGTTTTTAACAAATGGTACCTTGATCAAATATGTAGTATCATCAGTCTCTAGCGGAAAAACGAATATGGGTTCATTTTTCGCATTTTTTATTCGGGTAATGCTTTTTTCATATCCTGTGGGGTATTGCCTGTTCACCAGGTCCCTTAACTCATCCGAAATGGTTTCCAGGCTTTTAATTATTTTCTTTTTGGGTGTTGTCATCCAGCGCTATTTGCTAAAAAATCGGGCGTCAAATAGCAAAAGAAATTTCTTAAGAGGCAAGAATTTTGGAAATTTTTTTTGCATAATTAAATCTTTAGCTATCTTTCACGTCTGACTTGATGTATAACTAAACCAATTTCTATGCAATAGACCTCTACGTTAACCAAACCTAGTGTAGAAATGGAAAATTTGAAGATGAGCGACCGGGAACTAGTGTCGCAGTTTAAGGAAGGTAACGATGGGGCTTTTGAGGTGCTGCTGGGGCGGCACAAGTCAAGGCTATACACGGCCATCTATCTTATCGTTAAAGACCGCTATATAGCTGAAGATCTCTTACAGGAAACCTTTATTAAGGCGATAAATACCATTCGGGAGGGCCGCTACAGCGAAGAGGGTAAATTTTTACCTTGGATCAGTCGAATTGCAAATAATTTGGCAATTGATCATTTCAGGAAAAATAAAAGATACCCAACCATCGTTCTAGAGGATGGAAGCCGGGTATTTAATGATATGGCGTTCAGTGAGTATTCGGTTGAATCAAAGCAGATACTCAGGGAAACCCATTCAAAACTCAGGGATCTGATTAAAGAACTTCCTGTTTCACAAAAGCAGGTGTTGATAATGAGACACTATATGGACATGAGTTTCCAGGAAATTGCAGAAAGAACCGGGGTAAGCATAAACACGGCTTTGGGAAGAATGAGATACGCGCTCATTAATCTTAGAAAGAAAATGAAACAACATAATATAGCCTATGATAAAAACATTTACCCAAGATGATTTGATTAGATTTTTATACAACGAATGCCCCGAGGTAGAAAAGCGGGAGATCAAAAAGGCACTTTTGTGTGATACTGAACTGCTTGAAGCATATAAGAAATTAAATGCGCTTAAGCTGCAAATTGAGAATGCGCGAATTGAGCCTTCAGATAAAACAGTACAAAATATTTTAGATTACGCCCGACAGCGTTGAAATTTTTAAGAGTTTAGTTGGCTAAAAACCTTTTACAATTTAAAGAGATGCTTCTCTTTTAGTTTATTGCGCATGATTTCAAAGCAATAAATGAAGGTCCTCCTTATTCATCAGCATTACAATAGTCCAATATCCGGAGGCCCGCTTCGTTCATATTTCTTGGCTAAGGCACTCAAAAACGCAGGCATTGAACTTACAGTACTTACCTCCAGCAATCAAGCACATGATTTTGAAGACAACAGCGATGGCTTTACAGTTAAGTACCTTGCTGTTGCCTACAACAACAGTTTCGGTTTTGTAAAGCGCATTCTATCCTTCACGCGCTTTGCAAGAAAGTGTATCCGGTATGCCAATAATTATCATCGCAATTATAATTTGTGCTATGCTATATCAACCCCGCTCAGTGTTGGTTGGGCCGCCTTGCAGATCAAGAAGAAATTTAATCTGCCCTACATTTTTGAGGTTGGCGATTTGTGGCCAGATGCCCCAATTGCCTTAGGTTTTATTCAAAACAAATGGCTAATTAAAAAGCTATATGTTTTGGAGAAGAAAATTTATGAAAACGCCCTACATACAATTGCACTCTCTCCTGCTATTGCTGAAGCCATCAAGACCAAATCAAAAAATGCAACTGTCAGTATCATACCAAACATGGCCGATTTGAATTTTTTCTCTGATGCACAACAAACCGAAGTAAAAGAACACTATAAGGGGCTTGAAGGAAAACTGGTTGTAAGCTACACAGGGGCCTTGGGTTACGCTAATGGATTGGATTATTTGATTGATGGAATAAAAATTTGCCATGAAAAAATGTTGCCCGTTTATTTCTTTATTGCCGGAGAAGGAGCAGAATCGCAAAAGTTAAAAACAATGGCGAAGAGTTTGAATTTGTCAAATCTCACTTTCCTTGGGCTTCAGAACAGAAAGGCATACAAAGAACTAATGTCTATAACCGATGTAAGCTTTGTTGGCTATCGTAACTCGGCTATTCTTGAAACGGGTTCCCCCAATAAATTTTTTGATGCACTGGCTGCCGGAAAAGTATTATTAATAAATTTTAGCGGTTGGATGCGCGAGCTTGTTGAAACAAATCAATGCGGTTTTTGGGTAAACCCCCTTGAGCCCCAAATGTTTGCTGAAAAGATTTCCCATCTTGTTGAAAACCCATCCATGGTTGAAACATTTAAAATGAATTCAAAACGGCTTGCAATTAATTATTCCAGAGAAAAGCTTTCCATTGAATTTGCTTCAATCATAAAAAGTAGCTTCAATGTGAAGTAATAAATATTCTCGGCTCCTAAGGTTTATATTTTGATTGCCGGAAGATTTTATCTGCATCCGATTCGAGCATAATTTCTTGAAGAGTTAGTGGCTTATTTTTGTCAGCAAATGTCTTTACAATTTGCCAGCCTGTCCAGGTGGCAATTCTTCCAGGACATTTTTCGCTGATCTCGAAAGTGCCCGGGCGCTCATCAAGATACTTTCGTTTTACAATATGATTGGTGTTGTATAAAATTTTCTCATCAATGATATGGTCCCATATTTCAGCTTCATTAAAACGCGCTCCTTCCATTTCAGCTGATGTATACCAAATCAATACACTGTCTGGTGTACAAGGCATCATGTGTTTAGTGAAATAGAAGGCCTTACCATAAGCAATCATATCTGCCAAAACTGTATTGTCAGCAAGATCTACTTTGTTGTATGTATTTGATATCCCATAAAGCAGGATCGTTGAGGGAACAATATATTCCGGACGGTACCTGCGCAACATGTATTCATACATTTGCCTGGGCCTAAATTTGGCGCCTTCTCCCAGGTAATAATCAAGTCCAATAATAATCAGGGTATCCGTAACCACCAGGTCGGTATCAAATCCTGAAATGGCCGCTTGTATTTTAGGTGGTATAAAATCAGGATAGTAATATTTGATATGTTTAAAGGCGCTGGTAAATTCTTTCTCAAGTTCAGTTAAATTACCAAAAATTTTTCTTGCCTCCTGGAAAATTGTGTCGATATAGGGATTATGGAACTTGTCAAACTGCACCTGTAAAAACAGGGAATCGTCAGGATACTCCACCTTTCTCAGAAAATAATCTTTCAAAACAGGATTGCGTTCAAGAAACTGAGCCAGCCATTTTTTTGTTGACGGCCTATACAAAGAATCACTAAGATTTTCAATTTTAATAGTTAAGTCAACACCTGAAATATCGGGTTGAGGTGCACAAACTTCTTTATCTGACTTACATCCACTGAAGCATATAAAGCAAACAAAGAAAACAATTGAGATGTTAAGTTGATTGATCTTATTCTTCACAAAATGATCCTTTAGCGATATATAAAGTTTTGAACTCCAATTCAAGTAAAGTTCCTCTCACCGCGGGATCTGTCTCAATCACTTCTTTGTGCAAATCTCCCTTCATTACCAATATTCCTCCTGCACGTTCTTCAAAATTTCCTGCGGCAACTACATTACCAGTTTGAGAAAGTTCTTTTAAAAAATTCTCGTGTGCCTTCATCAAATCCGCCTCCTGTTGAATATTGAATTTTGTGAGGTTAGGAACAAAACGAACAAAATGGTATTGCAGCATTTCATAGTTCTCACCCACTGAGCATACAGAACCCACGAGTGGCTTGTATGGAAAAAGTTCCAGTACAAACCTGTCTGCCTGAATTGCCGCATCTGTATTTAACCAATCCATTGCCTCTGCTTTTGAATTGGTTTTCAAAACAAATATCCCTCCTCTGTCAATAAAAGGACCAGCAATAATTAATTTTCCTTCTTTGGCAAGTTTGCCAATATTTTCGATGTGCGCTTTCTGCAAGTGCTGTGCTTCTTCATCACTAATCTCTTTTCTGTTTGGGTTGGTATTTAAAAACACAAACATAAAATCGTCTTGAGCAAATAATTGAATCTGCAAAAAGCAAAAACAGACAATAAATAGTAATCTCATTACTTTGATGTTAGGTTACTTAATACTTTATAGAGTTTATTCATATCTGCCGCGTCATTGTAAACATGTGGCGAAACCCGAATGGCATCGCCTCTAACGGAAATAGATATTTTATTTAATGAAAGTATCTCTTTAAGGTTGAGCATGGATACCTGTTTTGGGGGTCTTATTCCATACAGATGAGAAGGCCTGTATTTTTCATCTTCTATCACATACCCTTGTTCTACGAGTTTACCTAAAACCGGATTTGAAATTTCTTTGCAATACTCTTGAATGTTGGCCACCCCCCAATCATTGATTTGTTGGATTGCTTTTAACAACATGGGTACAAGAATAAAATTACTGTGCTCTCCAACTTCATACCGCAATGCGCCTGGCTGATACTGTCGCTGATATTTTACCAGATCAGCAAAGTTTTCACTGTTTATTCGGTTGATCCAGTTTTCTTCTATCGGTTTACCGGAATCAAAATAAGCTCCATAATAGGCCATTCCAATAGAATAGGGCCCCATCAGCCATTTGTAGCCTGCCGTTACCAGTGCATCTGGTTGAACCTTCTTTACATCAAAGGGTAGTGCGCCTATCGATTGTGAGCCATCAACAATTAGTAAAGCACCTACTTCTTGTGTGCGTTTCCTTATCTTCATTAAATCAAACTTTGTGCCATCGGCCCAATGCACATGCCCAATGGCCACCGCCCTTGTCTTGTTGTTTATAGATTCAAGTATTCGCTCATTCCATTTTCTGCCCCGATGCCTGAACTCATCTGGAGGAGCTATTGCTTTAACACTTCCTCCTGTATATTTACTTGCCGTTTGCCAGGGATAGTAGTTACTTGGAAACTGCTCGGCCGCAACGATTATGTGCTGACCTCTTTTCAGTTTCAAATTATTCGCAACATTGGCCAGACCATAAGAAACAGAAGGAACTATAACCACGCGCCTACTGTCTTTTGCATTAATCAATTCAGAAAATGCTGAGCGAAGTAATTCTGTGTCTGAAAAAAAATCGTCAGTACTGATTTCCGCGGGGTTTCTTTTCCTCAACATGCCAGTAACTCCTGCCTTTTCAACCTCTTTTAATAAAGGAGACATATAAGCGCAGTTGAGATAGGTAACACTTTTATTTAAAGAAAACTTTTGGGTCTGTTTTTCAAGCATCTGGTAGAAATAAGCAGCTAATTTAAACTAACTCCACCAAGAAAGTAAGCGCACACTAATAATTTAGGGGTAAGTTCAAAGAATCTCGCAGGTAACTAAACTCATTTTTGTTTTTGGTCCAATAATCAATGTATAAAGACTTGCTCAAAACCGCTTGGGTATTGTGAATTCTTCCGTAGCCATCGGTATAGTTTTCTTCCCATGATTTAATTTGATAAGGAAATTCCAAATCAAAATTTATTGAAAGATTCCTTCCTTCGGCCTTATACTCTATTGAATAAGTATAGTGTTCATCGCCTCTCACTAAATTTAACGATGCACTTACAGGCTTTAAAGCTTCGTGCCTTACTCTTGAAAAGAATAGTCCCGGAATAATTATTCGTTCACCTGTTGGAAGGTTTGTCGGATCTAACCTGATCAAATTAAAAATTTCATCCTCAAGTAAAACTGCGGGTAATTTGAATTCGGTATCGGCTTCTTGTTCAAAGTATGAGTGCCCCAGACCTTCGTACAATCTTCCCTTCAAATTTAATTGTGCGTATACGTGCCCGCACCATTCTTGTGAACTCATGCTTAACTTTAATGTGTTCTTGTTATTGTCTCTTTTAACAGGAGTAAAAGCGGAGAGCATCATCGAATACGGGTATATACCTGTTGTAAAATTTTTAATATAATTGAGCTTAAGCACATTGATTTTATCATCCATTGCCTTTTCGGGATAGTCAAGTTTAACCTGTAAATGCTTCGATAAATCTTCGGTAACAAAAATCAATACTGCATTCCCCTTATGATTTTCTCCGTAGCGTGACTGATCAAGCTCATAGCTGTTTAGCTCTGCCTTTCCAGCGTACCAATAAGCTTTGAACTGATCTGAATCATATAAGAAAGGGCCTACTTCTAATTTATCATTTGACGTTGAGCAGGATAGTAAATAAAGACTCATCACAAGTAGGTATAAAAGGTTTTTCATTTGTAAATAATTTGTGTTGTAAATCTATTTACATTATTTTCAAGATAAAGGTTTAATAACCACTATGGTTACTAAATTTGTCCATTAGATATAGATGGTTTGTCTATGAGTAAGTCTCCGGTAAAAATCTACAAAGGCATTGAATATGTCAGGCTTTCTGAACTGCCAACAGCACAGGCCAGGTCCCTGGAATCATGGGCAGTTGGGCGAGAAGTGCTCATCAAGATATTGATTGACAAAGAGATACAGGAAGATTGCATACAATACAGGCACTATTCTGAGTGGTTTGAGCTACATCAGAATAACCTTTCAGGGGTAGCAAGTACCCAAACTATTCCTGCCCAATCAAACAATTCGAGTCTCGTGCTTAAAACCTAGTCCCAAACGCCTTCAGGAACAACTTCAAGCACATTGCCTTCCGGATCATTAAAGTAAAATGACTCCATCCCGTTCTTCCAGGTAATTTCTTCTATGATTTTTATGCCGAGCTGTTTAATCTCATTTTTAGTGTTTGTATAATCTTTCTGATCCACCTCAAAAGCAAAATGTTGTCTGCCTGATGCATAATGTGGCGGTGGACTTTGTTTAAGTTTTGAATCTTCAGGGTTAAAACAAAGCAAAACTGAATGGCCTGCCCTGAGGAAAATATGTTTCTGCGGTAAATAGCTAATAATTTCCAAGCCAAGTGTTGAATGATAAAAGGCCTTTGCCTTTTCCATGTCGCTCACATAAAGGCAAGTTTCTTTAATTCCTTTGAATTGCATTTTTAGTCTTTGCAAATTGTTTGTTTTGTTGACAAGTAGTCATCCCAAAGCATTCTAACAATTTCTGCCGCTGGCTGAATTTCATTTATTGCGGCCGATACCTGGCCTATCTCTAACTCTCCCTCATCCATGTCGCCTTCAAATATTCCTCTCTTTGCTCTGCGCTTTCCTAATAATTCGTTCAATGTTTCTTTACTGGCTCCTTCACTCTCAGCATTTTTAACTTGCTCATAAAAATCATTTTTAATAAGTCTCACCGGGGTAAGTTGCTTTAGTGTAAGAACTGTGTCTCCTTCTTTTGCTTCAACAATCTTCTTTTTAAAGTTATGATGCGCTGATGACTCTTCACTTGCTGCAAATAACGAACCGACCTGAACACCTTCTGCACCAAGTGCTTCAACGGCAAGCATGGCTCTTCCTGATGCAATGCCTCCTGCTGCGAGTAATGGAATCTTAATGGCATCACGCACCATTGGAATGAGACAAAGTGTTGTTGTCTCTTCTCTACCGTTATGCCCCCCCGCTTCGAAGCCCTCAGCAACTACTGCATCCACCCCTGCGTCTTCCGATTTTTTCGCAAACTTTACACTGCTCACAACATGCACTACTTTACAACCTTTCTCTTTAAGAAATTTTGTCCATGTAGCAGGGTTTCCGGCAGAAGTAAATACAATTTTAACTTCTTCCTCAGCAATGATTCTCATGATCTTATCGATGTCCGGATAGAGCAACGGAACGTTGACCGCAAATGCCTGCTTTGTTGCCCGCTTACACTTTTGGATATGCTCTCCAAGGGTTTCGGGGTACATGGAGCCTGCGCCAATTATTCCCAATCCACCCGCATTGCTTACAGCTGATGCCAGCCTCCAGCCACTGCACCAAACCATCCCGGCTTGTATAATAGGATATTTGATGTGGAATAATTGCTTTATTCTATTTTCATTGCTTTTAAATGCCATGATTGAAAATAATTTTACAATATTTAACAAGCTTTGTATTAACTACAAAAATTGAATACAAGAAAGCAATTTTTACAAGTACTGCTCTGGCGTAAAAAATTTATCAACGATAGGAATTTTCTAATCCTAATGGCTGCTATCATTGGTGCTGTTGCCGGTCTAGCTGCTGTTTTGCTTAAAATTACTGTTCATTTTATTGAGCGACTGCTAACTTCTGACTTCAATATAGAATTTGAAAATTACTTCTTCCTTGCTTTTCCTCTTATTGGTATTTCTTTAAGCTTCTTGTTTGCAAAATTTGTTTTGAAAGAAACCCTTGGCCATGGCATTACCCAGGTATTGTATGACATCTCAAAGAAGTTCAGCAGAATAAAGCCAAGTAAAATGTTTTCAAGGCTCATCACCAGCGCCATGACCGTTGGTTTTGGTGGGTCTGTAGGACTTGAGGCGCCTATGGTGGTCACCGGATCGGCAATAGGCTCAAACTTCGGTTCATTTGCTTTTCTTGATTACAAAAAGCGCACTTTACTTCTTGGTTGTGGGGCGGCAGCAGCCATTTCGGGCATATTTAATTCTCCGGTTGCAGGAGTCATTTTTAGTATAGAAGTACTCTTGATGGACATTGCCATCTCAAGCTTCATACCCTTACTCATTGCTTCGGTGGCAGGGTCATTGGTGGCCAATATGCTATATGGTAAAGAAGTACTTTTCTATTTTCGATTGCAGGATGTAGTACAAACTGCCGACTACCCTTACTTTATTTTACTGGGCATTTTGTGCGGTACGCTTTCGGTTTACTTCATGCGCTCCAGTTATCGTGTGGAGTCATTCATGAATAAAATAAAAAGCTCGTACCTCAGATTAATTTTTGGCGGAGTTTCCCTTGGGGTACTCATATTTCTCTTTCCCCCCATTTACGGTGAGGGTTACCAAACCATCAAGCTTGTGTTGTCTGGTGAAAGCACTGAAGCACTTAACAATAGCCTGTTTTTTGAGGAAAAAGAAAATCCCATATTCCTCATCATTTTCTTCACCTCTTTGCTTCTCATTAAACCCATTGCTGCAGCCTTAACAGTGGGTGCAGGGGGAAGCGGTGGTATTTTTGCTCCTTCACTTTTTACTGGCGGCCTTACCGGGCTAGTGCTTGCCTCCACCTTGAATTTGGTCTGGCCAAATACGGTAAGCCTCAGCAATTTTACCCTTGTAGGTATGTGCGGACTCATGAGTGGGGTTATGCGCGCCCCGCTAACCGCAATATTTATCATTGCAGAGATTACTAGCGGATACGAACTCTTCCTTCCGCTTATGCTGGTCTCCGCAATCAGTTACAGTACCAGCCTGTTTTTTGAAAAGCATTCCTTCTACACAAAAGCTTTGATAGATGAGGGCCATTTAGTTGAAAAGCAAAAAGACTTAGAAGTTCTAGGCCAATTGAACGTTGAAAAACTGTTGGAAACTGACTTGATCCCTGTGAACGAAGACGCAAATATTGAAGCCATGGTCCCAAAAATCCGTCAATCAAAAAGGAATATTTTTCCAGTAGTTGATGATAAGGGCCGCTTTAAAGGAATTGTGCTGCTGGATGACATCCGCGATATCATGTTTGACACAGAGTTAAGATCTTCCATTTCTGTTGCCAGCGTAATGCAACAGGCCCCTGCGCATGTGGATGTCAGTGATAGCATGACAAAAGTGATGGATACTTTCGAAAAAACCGGGGCCTGGAACCTCCCTGTTCTAAATGGTGAGCTGTATATCGGGTTTTTGTCGAAATCTACGATTTTCAATAGTTACCGTTCATTCTTAAAGCGTCAGGATAAAAGCCTGATTTACTAGTATTTAGAGATAGTTCGATTGAGCGCTCATAAGATTTCCACAAATTTTTAATTGAGTTATAGCTGGGTAAATCATTGATTGATAATGACTTAACAAAAATGCAATACTAAATGTGGATAACTCTGGCAAATTGTGGATTAATATTCCTGCAAAAATTTGCTAGAAATTTTAGGCTAAATCTGGTTCTGATTCCGTCCTTGGCTCGTTAATTGATTAACCTGTATAAGTAATTTTCTCCCAAACAAATGGGGCTAAATTAACGTTAAAGACCTATGCTAAAGTATTTTTTGATAACAGGTTTTATTATTTCAAGCACTTTTCAGACTTCTGCTCAAAAAATCGAAGTGGTGAAGTTTGAAAGGCTGCAGCAGTTACTTGACTCAAAAGACGAACGTGTGGTTGTTATTAATTTCTGGGCTACCTGGTGTGCCCCCTGCGTTAAAGAATTGCCCTATTTTGAAGGTTTGAATGCAAAAGCGGATAAGGATTTAAAAGTATCACTCATCAGTCTCGACTTTGCCGATAAACTAGACCGGGTCAATAGTTTTGTTTCACGCAAAGGGATGAAATCAGAAGTGCTTCTCCTTGATGAAATAGACTATAATTCATGGATTGACAAAGTGGATAAAAGTTGGTCAGGGGCTATACCTGCAACTTTAATTATAAATACTTCTACCGGTAAAAGAAAATTTATTGAAGGAGAACTGGAAGAAGGTGATCTTGAAAAATTAATTTCTCAAATCAGATAAATCAAAATATTATGAAAAACATGAATCGACTATTCTTTGCGGTGTTAGCTATCTTTTTTCTGGTAGCCAGTTCGCCCATTAACAAGGGTCTGGAGGTAGGAGATAAAGCTCCGGATTTCAAACTCAAGAACGTAGACGGTAAAATGGTCTCAATGGCCGATTACAGTAATGTGAAAGGTTACATTGTAATTTTTGATTGCAATACCTGTCCATACTCAAAAGCTTATAATGATCGTATCAAGGCCTTGCATGCAAACTATGCATCTAAAGGATTTCCACTGATTGTTATTCAGCCCAATGATGCCGCTAAATCACCAGGTGATTCTTATGAGGAAATGGTAAAGTATGCAAAAGAGAAAGGCTATAATTTTCCTTATCTCATTGACGAGTCGCAGGAAACAACCAAAGCCTACGGTGCTACAAACACGCCACATGTGTTCGTGTTAAATAAGCAGGGTGCTGATCTGGTGGTTGCCTATATAGGCGCAATTGACAATAATACACAAAGCGCTGAGCGTGCCGACAAAAAATATGTTGAAGATGCCATTGACGCTTTACTGGCCGGAAAAACTGTTCCTGTAAATAAAACAAAAGCTATAGGCTGTACCATTAAATGGCGCAGTGCTTAACTTTAAAATAGTTTATTTAAAGCTGCCTTATTCAGGGCGGCTTTTTTTATTTCCAAATATATCTTAACAATGAAAAGAATTTCCAAACGCCTGATAACGTTGCTTATTTTCTCTGGATTTTGCAATGCCTTGATCGCCCAAGTACCTGATATAAAATTAATAACTTCTGTAATCGAAACTGCTTATGTTGAAGGCACGCAAAACAGAGGTGACTTAGAAGAGATAAGAAAGGGTTTTCATCCTGAATTCAGGATGCTGCGGCTTGTTGATAATAAACTAATTCCCTTTAGTCTTGACGAGTGGATTGTAGCAATCGAAAAGCAAAAAACAAATAATCCTGAACCTGTATTAAACAAAACCTCTGCTAAAATTTTGTCAATAGATATAACTCAAAATGCCGCTGTTGTTAAATTAGAATTACATAAAGAGGGTAAGCGAATCTTTACTGACTACCTCTCACTATACAGGTTTGATGATGAGGGCTGGAGAATTGTTAGCAAAACTTACTTTAAGCATTGAGCCTATTGGTCGTTAATCATTTTTAAAATAGTATCCAGGTACTCTCTGTTATTAGCCAATCGCGGAACTTTGTTTTGTCCACCCAATTTCCCGCGTTGCTTCATCCAATTATAAAAAGTACCTGGGCTCGCGCTGTGGATAACCGGGGCAATCAAGGCCAGGTCATGCGACCTCTTAGCATCATAATCTGAATTAACTTTTCTAAGTGCCTCGTCCAGAATTTTACTAAACTTATTAAGATCATCGGGTGGCATTTGAAATTCTATAATCCACTCATGTCCTCCTTTTTTACCTTCATCTAAGTAAACCGGCCCTGCAGTAAAGTTGTCTATTGTTGCACCTGTAAATTCACAGGCTTCGGTGATGGCACGTTCAGCGTTTTCAACCATTAACTCTTCGCCAAATGCATTTATAAAGTGCTTGGTTCTGCCTGCAATTTTAATCCGGTATGGATTTTTTGATGTAAATTTAATGGTGTCCCCGATATTATATCTCCACAACCCAGCGTTGGTGGTAATCAGCATGGCATAAACTTTCCCAAGCTCTACTTCATCCAAACAATAGGCTTTAGGGTTTCCCGATTCCAATTGCTCTATCGGAACGAATTCATAAAAAATGCCGTAGTCAAGCATTAACAAAAGTTCATCAGAATCGGTTTGGTCTTGAATGGCAAAAAATCCTTCGCTTGCATTGTATATTTCGCAATACTTCATTTGCAAACCCGGCACAAGTGATTTGAATAACGAACGATAAGGTTGAAAAGCAACACCTCCATGAAAAAATACTTCAAGGTTGGGCCAGGCTTCCAAAATATTTCTCTTTGCTTTCAGTTCTGTTACTCTTTGCATCAATAAAATGGTCCAGGTGGGTACGCCCGAAATGCTTGTTACATTTTCGTCTTTAATTGCCCAGGCCATTTTCTCAATTTTCTCTTCCCAATTATCCATGAGCGCAAGGTCCAGACTCGGTGTTCTGATAAACTGTGCCCAAAGTGGGAGGTTTTGCATGATCACTGCGGAAACATCTCCATAGTAAGAGGTGGCAGAAGGATCCAGTTCATTAATTCTATGACTTCCTCCCACACCTAAACCTTTACCACTAAACATTTTTGTTTCAGGGTAATTATTAACAAAAATGGAAAGCATATCTTTCCCCGCTTTAAAATGGCAATCTTCGAGTGATTCTTGTGAAACCGGAATGAACTTACTTCTTGAGTTAGTCGTGCCCGATGATTTTGCAAACCACTTAATTTCTGAAGGCCACAAAATATCTTGCTCTCCCTTCATCAAGCGCTCTATATAAGGAAAGTATTCCTCATAAGTACTCATTGGAATTTGCGCACGAAATGCATCATAATCCTTTATGTCCTCAAACCCATATTTCTTTCCAAACTCTGTTCTTCTAGCATCATACACCTGGCTCACCAAAATCTCCTCTTGCACTTCATTCGGATATTTCATAAAAAGCTCAATCTGATGAATGCGCTTTTTCATAACCCAGCTGATAATAGAATTCAGGATTTGCATTTTATAGCTAAAGTGATTGTTTGGAACCTATAAAAGTACAAGAGTTTAGCAAGAACTTAAAACGGGAAAAGAACAGATTGGGGAGTAAAAATGTCGTTTTGCGATAGGGTTTAGGATATTGCTTTAGACCTTCTCAGTTCAAAGTTCTGTCCTAAATAAACTTTTCTTACTTGTGGGTCATTGGCAAGTTCTTCAGAAGAACCTGATTTAAACAACTTACCATCTACCATCAAATAGGCACGGTCGGTTATTGATAAAGTCTCATCAACGTTATGGTCAGTAATAAGAATTCCAATATTCTTCTTTTTTAGTTTGGAAACTATACTTTGTATTTCTTCAACAGCAATTGGATCTACCCCAGCAAAAGGTTCGTCAAGCAAAACAAAACTTGGATCTACGGCAAGCGCCCTGGCAATTTCTGTTCTTCTTCTCTCTCCACCGGAAAGAGACATACCTAAACTTTTGCGCACCCTGGTTAAACTAAATTCCTCCATCAATTCCTCGGCTTTTTCCTTTTGCTGCTTTCTGTTGAACGCTCCACGCATCTCTAACACCGCCAATAGGTTTTCTTCCACCGTCAGCTTCCTGAAAACAGAAGCCTCTTGTGCGAGATAACCAATACCCAGCTTGGCGCGTTTATACATGGGAAGTCCCGTAATATTCTGATCGTTCAAAAAAATCTCCCCTTCATTTGGCTTTATCAATCCAACGATCATATAAAAGCTGGTTGTCTTACCCGCTCCGTTAGGCCCCAATAACCCAACAATTTCTCCTTGCTCAACAGAAAGCGAAACGTCATTCACCACTGTTCTTCTTTTGTACTTCTTTACCAGGTTTTCTGCCTTTAATATCATGGTAGTTGGTCAAACTTTATATCCTTAATTCTTAATTGAAGCGAGCGCTCTCCATTGAACTCATTTTCATCAATACAATATACCATATTAAATTTTCCTCCCTTGGTAAGCTGCTGATAGTGTTCTGCCATATCAAAGCCAACCGCTGTAAAAAAATTTTTGTTGTCTTCCTGTGTTGCAATGAAACGAATGTGTTTCTCTTTAAATATATTCAGGGTGTTCATTACATATGCGCCTTTACTTTCAAACACTGGATTCTGGTTTTCGGGTCCGAACGGTGCCATTTGCCTCAGCACACGAAAGAATTTCGGAGTAATTGCATCAAAATCAAGGCCAACATCTATACTGATGGCGGGGGTAAGCTGTTCTTCTGTAATATTTTCACGTACTACTTCCTCAAAACGCTGCTTAAATGCCTCTAATTGATGTACTTCCAGAGTTAGGCCCGCAGCATATTTATGCCCTCCAAACTTTTCCAGCAGATCTCCGCAGCTTTCAATAGCCTTGTATAAATCAAAGCCCCTCACACTTCGGGCCGATCCGGTGATTTTATTGTTTGATTCTGTAAGGATAACCGTAGGCCGATAATACTTTTCAATACATCTTGACGCAACAATTCCTATTACGCCTTTATGCCAGTCTTTCTTAAATAGTACAGTAGTTTTTGCGCTATGCAAACTTTCATCGTTTTCAATCATTGCAATAGCTTCTTGCGTGATAGTAAGATCGAATTCTCTTCTTTGATTATTATTTAAGTTCAGTGCTCCTGCAAGTTCAATCGCCTCGTCAAATGTTTTGCTCATGAGAAGATTAACTGCCGCACTCGCATGCGCAACTCTTCCTGCTGCATTAATTCTCGGGCCTAAACCAAAGACGATGGAATTAATGTCTAAATGCTTCCTGATGCCCGATAGTTCTATCAAGGCCTTAATTCCTGGCAGTGGATTTTCATTTATTTTTTTTAGACCGTACCATGTTAGTATTCGATTTTCACCCGTCATAGGAACAATATCTGCTGCTATACTAATGGCCACCAGGTCTATGAAATCCTTTGGATTTACTTTTGCATCAGCGCAATTGCTGTGTAGTGCCTGCAAGAGTTTAAAGCCAATTCCACAACCCGATAGTTCTTTGTATGGATACCCGCAGTCCTCTTGCTTTGGATCTAAAACAGCAACCGCTTCCGGAACAAAATCTCCGGGTGTATGGTGGTCGCAAATAATAAAATCCACACCATGTGCTTTCGCCATCTTTACCATTTCGGTGGATTTAATTCCACAATCAAGTGCAATTATTAACTTAAATCCATTTTCTGCAGCCCATTGAACACCTATTTCTGATATGCCATAGCCTTCTTTGTACCGATCCGGCACGTATACTTCACTGTTGGAATAAATAGCGGAAACATAATGATGCACTAACGCAACAGCCGTTGTACCGTCAACATCATAATCACCATAAATCAGAATTTTTTCCTTGCTTTCAATTGCGCTTACTATTCTCTCCACCGCACGATCCATGCCCTTCATTAAAAA
>CAZVFM010000021.1:0-1131 GCA_964626095.1 uncultured Roseivirgaceae bacterium
ATTTTCATTTATTATACTAGGTATAATCAACTTCAGCGACTTTTTCGAAGCATGGCAAAGCGTAAATCATCGAAATTTAATGTTGGAGAAAGAACAGGCAATAACAAGGCTACAGTTGTTACAAAACCAATTAAGTCCACATTTCCTGTTTAATAATTTAAATATACTTGATGCCCTTATCTTAGAAGATAAAGATACAGCAAGGCAATATATCCGAAGGCTGGCCGATCTTTACCGGTATTTACTAAGCGCACAATCAAAAGAATTAGTGAGCGTAAAAGATGAAATGAACTTTGTTAATGATTACGTTTATCTTTTCAAAACAAGGTACCGTGAAAATTTAGACGTTCGGATGGCCATTGATCCAACCTGGCAATCAAAACTTATCCCGCCAGGAACATTGCAAATACTTGTCGAAAATGCTATTAGACACAATGAAATATCATCCTTGGCACATTTGGTTATCCACATAAAAAGTGATGAAAATTACTTATACGTTCAAAATAGAATTAGAAAGAAAAAGAATAATACATCAGGTGCCGGCCTGGGCTTAAAAAATATTGTTGATCGTTACAGCTTTTTGAGTGATATGCCAGTTGATATCAATACTGGTCCAGAACTATTTAGTGTAAAACTACCTGCATTACAAACCTAATTGCCATTCTAAATGAATATTTTAATAATTGAAGATGAGAAACCTGCAGCAGAAAAACTGAATAGAATTATAAATGAACATTTCCCCAACTTTAATGTTTGCGGGATAACCGATTCAATTGACGGAACACAGGAATTTTTACTGCAGCATAAACCAGATTTAATATTTATGGATATTGAACTGGCCGATGGAAATGCTTTTGAAATATTTGAAAGAATTGAAATTAAAGTTCCTGTAGTCTTCACAACAGCTTATGATGGGTATGCAATAGAAGCTTTCAAAGTAAATAGTCTTGACTATATTTTAAAACCGATTGATGATCAGGCAATAAAGACAGCAGTTAATAAATATTACCAACTAAAGGAGATTTTCAATACTGAAGAATTTTCTGATAAAATAAAAAAAGTCAGGATTGCAACCCAAAACACGCGAGACCGCTTTCTTATTAAAAGTGGAAACAAATTGATTCCCATTAA
>CAZVFM010000021.1:1141-9659 GCA_964626095.1 uncultured Roseivirgaceae bacterium
CAGAATCAAAGTGGACTTGTTTAGTAACTAAAGACAATCGACAGCATGCCATAAACTATACACTTGCTGAATTAGAAACTTTGGTCGATAACAATAGATTTTTCAGAGTAAATAGAAAATACCTCTCTAGTGCAGAGGCAATTACAGCTCTTGAACCCTACTTTAAAGGCCAGGTAATTGCTATCCTAAATCCGAAAACAGAAGAAAATGTTGTGGTGAGCAGACAAACTACACCATTCCTGAAAGAATGGATGGGAATTTAAGCAGAAGTAATTAATCTCCCATTTGCTCATCACCGATGCGGTATAAAATATAGCCCAAACCCAGCATGAATGTTGAGAGCATTAACAATCCAATAGGAGTTAGCCAGCTAAATTCCGTTTGATTAGTAATAACCTGGTAAACCCATCGACCAATGAAACCCAGACTTACCAAGCCCATAATAAATAAGCCTATTCCATAGTAAATAGCCATTGCACCACCGAATCTATCATGTTTATTTGCCATGATGCCCGAACTTAATTACCGCGTTTTGCTTTATATCCTTCTTGCTGCAAAATTTTAACAAGCTTCTCTCTTTGGTCACCCTGCATCAATATCTCCCTGTCTTTTACAGAACCTCCCACCCCACATTTTGTCTTTAGCTTCTTACTCAGTACCTCAATATCCCCTGTCTTCCCGGTAAAGCCCTTCACTACAGTCACTTGTTTTCCTGCACGTCCGCTTTTATCCAATAGGATTAATAACTGTTGCTGTTGAGCAGACGGAGTTTCATCTTCTTCATTTTGCTGATACTGATAATTAAAATCATTGGAAGTACTATATACTACCCCATCACGTTTTTTCCAGTCATTCTTCTTGCTCATGGGCTATTCTTTTTACTTAAAAATAGTTATCACATCAAATAGAAAACCTCGGGTCGTAAAGGCTGAGGAATATCTTTTTCATCTAACAATTGCCGGATGTTGATCTCTATGGTACGCGCGATTGCAGTAACTGATGTATCTGTTGGTCGATTTGAAAACGGATCTTGCATGTGTTTGGCAGATTTTTCAATCAGAAAAAAAGTAGAAGCAATCACCATCAGTAAAGGAATTTCCAAAATGCCAATGGTTTCCACAAGTGCCACAGACAATGTGATCAAAAATACATAAATAAAAAAATGAATAAATTTTCTGTACGTTGCCGGAAACACCGTGTTGGCAATTCGCTCGCCCTTTCCCATAGAATCACAAAGCCGGGTAATTGTACCTTCTACCTGTATCTGTTGAAAATCATTTAACATGTTTAACTGATGTAGTTTCCTTAAGTCTTGCATGTGACGCAAAAGTAGATATAGGGGTTTATTGTTTTGAGTTTGTAGTGCTTCTATCTCTGCCGGACTCAGAAGTGCATCTAAATTTTGCATAGGGTCCAGCTTCCTTAACGATTGGCCCAAACTATAACACCAGCCTATATGCCGATGAGCAATCTGCCGAATGATTTCAATAACCTGTTGATCCTTCAACTTATCTTCAGGTATAAAACCCAATAACTGTACAATTAAAGTGCGCGAATCATTAACAATACCCCCCCAAACTTTACGCGCTTCCCACCAACGTTCATACGATTGACTCAACTTAAAAGCAAGCAACAAAGAAATACTAGTACCCAAAACAGTAATCAATGCGAAGGGAATGGAGGGAAGTTGCTCAGCAAAAAATATCTTGATGGTATGGAAAAGTACCGAGATAAATAATACCCGCAATAAATCAAATTTGACTTTATTGAATAAATATTTAAATGGAATCCTTTGATCGAGTAACATATACTTCAATATTAAATAAAAAAGCATCGCCTGGTACCAGGCGATGCTAAATTAAATTTCTCTAATGCTTTACTTACGTTTCACCACAAAAGTAAGCACAGGTCGTTTTGCGTGGTTTACCACATCTTCGGCTATACTTCCTGCCATCAGGTGTGCAAAACCGGTGCGTCCGTTGGTGGCCAATGCAATCATATCCGCATTTATAGATTCTGCAAAACGGATAATACCTTCTTCTTCAGTTATATCGTTATAAATATTGACTGTATGATTTTTAAGGTTTAGCTTCTTGGCGTAAAGCTCCATTTGCTTCCTGGTAACATCATCACGCTGAAAATTACCTGGTGTATTTACACGAAGTAAATGTAATTTAGAGCCATATATCTCCTGAGCCTTCCTTACAATTTTGGAAAACACTTCTTCATTCTTATGCATAGAAGTTGCATAAACAATGTTTTTAAAATTAACAGTTCCAGGCTTGTTATAAACAGTCAGCACCGGACATTTTGAATGTCGAACTACTTTTTCAGTATTAGATCCAATCACTATTTCTTCAAATGCCGATCTGCCTGAAGTTCCCATTACCACAAGATCCACTTTCTTATCGGTAATGATATCACGCATGCCGCGAAAAGCATTGCCCATTTTTAATTCAGGAATAACTTTCACACCAGTGCTTGTGCTTGCCATTTTTTGCAATTGGGCCTTACTCTTCTGTATGAGCTTCAATGTAAATAACCTGTCATCCATTGATTCAGGCATTACTTCTCCGGTAACAGAAAATGCACTACTACCGGGTTGTTCAATAACATGTAATAATATTACTTCGGCACCTGCTTTTTTAGCAATACCCAGGGCAACATCAAAAGCAAATCCGGCTGGCTTAGAAAAATCAGTTGGAACAAGGATCTTTTTCATAGGATTATAATTCTTTTCTTGGTTAAACTCTTATCGAATAAATGTAAGCATATCTTCTCAATTTCTAAAAGAAATCAATGATCTGAGATCATTTTCATTCCATGACTTCCACAAATGGATTCCTGAATTTTCATTCCTATACCGGGTTCTGTTTGAGGTACCACTATAAAATAGCCTCTCAGAAAAATAACTACCGCCAAAACACCTATAAATACTGGAGAAAACCTCAGTAATTTGGTCCTTAAGTTCCTTCCGGCAATACGCCCCACCATAGAAGTCATCAACATAGCAGGAAGTGTTGCCAGCCCAAAAAGCATCATAAAAAATGCCCCCTCAATGGCATTGCCAGAAGCAAGTGCTGTTCCCATGGCAAGATAAACCAAACCGCATGGAAGAAACCCATTAAGCACACCGGTAAACAATGCCGGTAACGGACCCTTATGGTTAAACAGTTGGACTAATTTGGATTTGAGCAAGGCCAATGCTCGGGTCAGTAGCGCAGGAACAGGATAATTATAATTGAGTCGAAAAGAAAAAATAGCAAAAACAAACATAAGTGTACCTAATCCCATAGCCAGCCATTGTTGCCAACCCAACCAGTTGAACACACCACCAGCCAAACCCAGCATAGTTCCCAGTAAAGTATAAGTAATCACTCGACCTGAATTATATAATAGTCGATGAAAGAAAAATGCATTGAAACCATTACCTGCAGGTAAAGCCAGTGCAATGGGTCCACACATGCCTACACAATGTGTGCTTCCCAATAACCCTAATAATATGGCAGCGTAAATCATTCGATTACCATTACAGTTTCCTGATAGTACTCTTTATTGTTATCCTTCCAATTAAGTTTTATTCTCCACATACCCTTTTCTAAATTTGATAGGTCAAAATATTGATTACCTTCTTCATCAAACATTAATTTATAGGTAACGTCTGCATTTGAACTGGAAGGTCTGAAAAATAGCACTTCACCTTCGGTAACTTCTTTGACCATATCAGTCGGAAAGCTCAACACAACTCTATTCAAATTCACCTGTCTTTCTAATACCGGCTTTTCAGCAAGGGCCATATAATTTCTTATTCTTTCCATTTGATCATGGTAGGCAATCTCCTGCTTATAATAATCTTTTGCTACGAGACCTAAATCTTCCCGAAGTGTGATGACCAACATAACCACAAGTCCGGACGCAAAAATTACAAATGTTAAAAAAATTCCTTTTCCCCAATTCATATCATAATTTGCTTACAGGTCCCAAAAAATTTGTACTAACCGATTCCAGTTTAGTATTTTCTTCGTAAACACCAATTTCAATTTTCATTTTGGTGCTTACTACCATAGCCTCTGGTATTTTTACAATGATGCTGCCTTTAAACAGACCATCAGCCGGAACAATTATTTCAGCCTCGCCTACTTTTTGCAGGCTTCCTTCTTGTATACCTTCTAATCTAAGTTCGATATTTTTATCATCAAAGGTTTTATTTGCAATTTGTACATTGTATAAATTATTGATCATTCCATCATCACTTCGTTGATACAACATCCCAGGCAGCCGGAGCACCGTAGTCTCTACATCGGCTCTTGAAAAAATGAAATAGGTCAATGCACTCAAAAGTAAAATCAATACAAAACTATAACCGGCAACACGGGGCGTAAAAAGCTTTTTCTTTCCTTCCAATACAGAATTGTAAGACGCATAGCGAATCAATCCTTTAGGTCTGTTTACTTTTACCATTACCTCGTCACAGGCATCCATACAAGCTGTACAGTTCACACACTCTAGCTGGGTACCATTTCTAATGTCAATTCCTGTAGGACAGACATGCACACAAAGTTTACAATCAATACAGTCGCCTTTGGCCAAATCTATTTGTGCCTTGCTTAACTTGCCTCGTGGTTCGCCACGCAACCAGTCGTACATCACCGCGATGGAATCTTTAACCAATAGAACACCTTGCAATCTGCCATAGGGACACACTACCGTGCAAGCCTGCTCTCTGAATTTTGCGAATACAAAATAAAAAATAGCAGTAAAGGACATTAATCCGATAAAGCCCGACATGTGTGCTACCGGTGACTGACTCACAATGGCAATGGTTTCATCAATCCCAATAAGATAGGCCATTACTGTATGGGCAATAATCAGTGAAATGATAAGGAAAATTATTTGCTTACTCGTTTTCTTAATGACCTTCTCCGTATTCCAGGACTGTTGATCAAGTCTTCGCTGTTGATTGGCGTCACCTTCTATCCAATACTCGATTTTGCGAAAAACCATTTCCATAAATAAGGTCTGCGGACAAGCCCAGCCACACCATATCCGTCCAAAAGCCACAGTAAAAAGAATAATAAAAACGAAAAAAGTAATGAAGGTAAGGGCAAGTAAAAAGAAATCCTGGGGCCAAAAGGTTGCGCCAAATACCACAAACTTGCGCTCGAATATATTGAGCAATAAAAAAGGCTGCCCTCCTATTTTAATAAATGGTCCGGCAAAAAGTATACTCAGTAATACAACGGTAACTACTATCCTCAGCTTATGATAAAAACCAGAAGGCCTTTTGGGATAAACCCAAACGCGTTTGCCTTCCTTATCTACTGTTGATATCGAATCCCTGAATTCTTCATCAAACTGATAAAGGCTATCACCCACATTTTCGCTTTGTTGTGCCCCCATTACCTTTACCGCTCAATTATTAATTCAATTTACTAAAGCCTGCTCTTCCGAAAATTCTTCATCCCCTTCTTCCTCCTCTTCCACAGGAACCCATAATTCGCCCTCAGCTGCTTTTGCATTTGGAGGATTTGTTCCTTGCATCGTGAGTATATAAGAAGAAACATCTTTCATCTGCTCTGGTGAAAGCTGGTTTTGCCAGGAAATCATTCCTTTTTCAGGTACACCGTATTTAATAATGTAAAATATTTCTTTAATACCCCCACCGTGAATCCAATATTCATCAGTAAGATTGGGTCCTATGCTTCCACCACCATCTTCTTTATGACAAGCCGCACAGTTCATATTAAATATTTGTTTTCCCTTCGCCAGCTGATCGACATCAGTAGTTGCCTTAACGGTATTTTCATCAATCACCTCATCCATCGTTGCCAATCTTGCTTGTTTCTCTTCATCGGCAAGGGCCATTTCTGTTCTGTACTCTTCTTCAGGAAGTGGTAAGGTGTCAAACACATGGTAAACCAGTAAATAAACGGCAGACCAGGCTATGGTAGCATAGAATAACCACTTCCACCAGGGTGGCAAATGATTATCCAACTCACGAATACCATCGTAATTATGATCAAGCATAACGGTCTCCTCTTTCTCTACAGGAACAGCTTGCGTCATACTTGCCATTAGCTTACTCCACCACGAGGGTTCCTCAACTACCGTTAATCCCTTTAATGCTGCTTTCGCCTCCATTTCTTTTCGCACAATTACCTTCAACACCGAAAGCATATAAAATGCGAGAAGTAATACCAGCACCGATGCAGTAAATACCAATGCAACGGTTACATAGAAATACGTAAGCTCATTGGCAGCACTTGACTGCGCCTGAATCGTTAACGGAAACATAAATAGTATTGCGAGTAGGTACTTTCTGATTCTTTTCCAGGATGCTTTCATAATCATCATGCGTTTGGATGTATAACTGTAGTCTTATTTAGTGGAGCCTCATCTTCCAGTGGAAGATTTTTCATTTTATTAACAAAGGTCTTATCGACTTTCCATACCCATATTAACAGACCTACAAAGAAGGTAAAGAATATGATCAGTGAAATCACCGGCCATATCGCTACATCATTAATTTGTTCGAAATAGTATTTAAACATGGCAGTATTATTTATTACTTAATGTTTCAACTTTTATATCAGTACCCAAGCGTTGCAGATAAGCAATGAGTGCAATAATCTCAGCCTCCTTTGCAATATCAATATTGTCTTGTTGCTTGAGATTGTTTACAATTTTCTGTGCCTGCAGATTAAGATCATCATTTGCAGTAACTTCATATCCTTCAGGATATGGCACACCAATTTTTCGCAAGGCGCGTATTTTACCAGCTGTTAAGTCAAGATCAATCATCTGATCGTACAACCACGGATAAGGTGGCATGATAGAGCCCGGAGAAGTAATGGTTGGATCAAGCATGTGATAATAATGCCAGCTATCATTGTACTTGCCGCCCTCACGGTGCAAATCAGGTCCGGTACGTTTTGAACCCCAAAGGAATGGATGATCATAAACATATTCACCTGCCTTGGAGTATTCTCCATAGCGCTCGGTTTCTGAGCGAAAAGGCCTGATCATTTGAGAATGACAACCCACGCAGCCCTCTCTTATATATATATCTCTTCCATGCAATTCCAATGGCGTATAGGGCTGTACACTCGCTATAGTGGGCACATTGGATTTAATGAGAAAGGTCGGAACAAGTTCAATGATGCCCCCTATCAAAATAGCCACCAGGGCAAGCGCAGTAAAAATGATGGGCTTGCTTTCCAAAACATGATGCCATCCGCCTTTGACCTGAACATTTTTTTCAAGTGCTGGTGCTTCTGCATCTTCATTGGCAATGAAACTTCCACTACCTGCAGTCTTTATCAAATTGTAAGTCATGATAATGGTTCCCACTAAAAACAAACCTCCGCCTACTGCCCGCATCATATACATAGGAATAATCTGCGTGGTAGTGTCCAGGAAATTTATGTATTGAAGAAAACCTTCTGCGGTAAATTCTTTCCACATCAGGCTTTGGGTAAGACCCGCAACATACATGGGAAGCGCGTATATAATAATACCCAGGGTGCCAATCCAGAAATGAAGGTTGGCAAGTTTGACAGAAAACAATTGCGTGCCCCACATGCGAGGTACCAGCCAATAAAGTATTCCAAAAATCAAGAAACCATTCCATCCCAGGCCACCCACATGAACATGCGCCACAATCCAGTCGGTATAGTGCAATAGGCCATTTACATTTTTTAATGAAAGTAATGGACCTTCCAATGTTGCCATACCATAAGCGGTAACTGCTACCACCATGAACTTCAACACAGGATCTTCACGAACCCTATCCCATGCGCCACGCAAGGTCAGCAAGCCATTCAACATTCCTCCCCAGGATGGAGCAATGAGCATAATAGAGAACACAGTTCCCAGTGATTGGGCCCAATCGGGTAAGGCGGTGTACAATAAATGGTGTGGTCCGGCCCATATATAAATAAATATGAGTGACCAGAAGTGAATGATAGAAAGTTTATAAGAGTAAACCGGTCGGTTGGCTGCCTTAGGCAGGAAATAATACATGAGACCAAGAAATGGCGTAGTTAAAAAAAATGCCACAGCGTTGTGTCCATACCACCACTGCACCAGGGCATCCTGCACACCGGCATACCATGAATAACTTTTGAACAAAGTTACCGGCATTTCAAATGAATTCACGATGTGCAATACAGCTACAGTAACAAAAGTGGCGATATAAAACCAAATGGCTACATACATGTGTCGCTCCCT
The DNA here is from genome assembly GCA_964626095.1 of uncultured Roseivirgaceae bacterium. Lineage (GTDB taxonomy): Bacteria > Bacteroidota > Bacteroidia > Cytophagales > Cyclobacteriaceae > DAOLDI01. The sequence goes on from CAZVFM010000021.1 coordinate 9,371, forward strand.
GCGTTTAAGAATGGTACCAATCATGTTAATACCAAACACTACCCAGATCAAAGTAATGGCAATATCAATTGGCCATTCTAACTCTGCATACTCCTTTGAAGTTGTCAACCCTAAGGGAAGGGTAATGGCTGCCGAAAGAATGATCAACTGCCATCCCCAGAAATTTATCCAACTTAATGCATCGCTGAACATTCGTGTTTTTAGCAGTCGTTGCATGGAATAATAAATACCTGCAAACATGGCATTGCCTATAAAGGCAAATATCACTGCATTGGTATGCAGCGGTCGA
>CAZVFM010000021.1:9669-21777 GCA_964626095.1 uncultured Roseivirgaceae bacterium
AATCCTGCCAAATGTGGTGTACTGTAAGTCGAAATTAAAGAGCGGGTAAAAAAGCTGTATAGCTGCCAATAAACCCACCAACATACCCACCAAACCAAAAATTACGGTAGCGATGATGAAGGCTTTTACAACTTTGTTGTCGTAGCTAAATTTCTCTATTTCCATAGTATAGGCTTATAATTATAGATAGGTAAAAATAAACGGGGCATTGAGCTAGAAACATGACTGCAATTAATCCAAAATATGATTTTTATCAGTTTTTGAATGAATGCAATACTACTGCATTATCCCATAGCCTTTTCAATTTAAAATTGATGGGGTAAATAGCCAAAAACTTATGAGAAATTAATTGTGATTTTAACCATATGAATACCTGGGGTGCCTGAAAATCAAGTACGCTTAATCCACACCTCCAGCATTCGATAACCAAGAGAAAGTACAATAGCCCCGGTAAACAAACCAATAAAACCTGAAATCATAAAACCACCGGTTGAACCTATAAATACAACGATCATTGGCGCTGGGGCACCTTGTCCGAATACGATAGGTTTTAGTATGTTATCTATCAGTCCTACAAAAGTCATCCAAATGGTAAAAATAATTGCTGTGAGTGTATCAGCAGTGAGCCAAATATAAATTATAGTTCCAAAAGCAACGGGAGCAGCACCTATTTGTATAATACCAAAAACAAGATTGATCAATGCCCAAACACCCGCAAGAGGAATTCCAACAATCGCAAATGTAATTCCTGCAACAAGCGATTGCAATACGGAAACACCTAGAACACCTTTAGCTATATTCCTTATGGTGATCTCTGCAATTTCAGTCATATTTTCTCCATTGTCACCAACCAGTTTTTTGAATATTGAGCGTGCAAATTCTCCTGCTGCTTTGGCGTAGTGTAACATAAAACCACTAAGAATGATCGCCAAAATAAAAATAAGTATACCCATTCCGGAACTAGCCATTAAATCCAATGACTTCAGTAATACCGATTTTACTTCATCCGGATGGCGTTGAAACAAAGCACCAAAACCGCTTGCGGCTTCAGACCATAGTTGGTAAAGTTGATTACCAATAATCGGCCAGTCTTTAATATTATCATGTGGTTCAGGAATTACAATATCACCGGCATTATAGGCTGCGCCTAATACTCTGAACTCATCTAAAGTAAAATATAGTAACCAAATGGAAGGCAGAATAAGAAAAGCAAGCATTAAAAAAGTAATTAAATAAGCCGAAAGCTTTTCCCTTCCTTTAAATTTTTTTACCAAAACTTTGTGAAAAGGGTGAAGAGCTATTGCCAGCACAGCTCCCCACAAAATCAAGGTGATAAAGGGCTCAAGTATTCTGAAACACCAGTAAATCAAAGCCGTCAAAGCAAGGAGCTGAATTGCATAATGTGTTAATTGACCAGAACTTATTCCTGGCTTTTTGCTTTCGCCTGATTCGCTCATAAATACCCGATAAATTTTACCCTCAAATTAATCATTAAAGCGCTTGTATAAAATAATATCCCATCATAAAACAGGTAACAAGTTTCATTAAGGTGCCAAACACAAAGCCAATAAAAGAACCCAACGCAGCAAGTAAAGCATGTTCACTTTTTTTGTTTGCCAGCAATTCTCCTGCAAAAGCTCCTAAAAACGGACCGACTATAAAACCGAAAGGTGGCCACCAAAACCCAAGCAGCAAACCAAAACTGCAGCCCCATAAGCCGTAATTACTCCCACCCATTTTCTTGGTGCCATACATGGGAACAAGAAAGTCAAGCAAGGTAACTACCAAAGTAATCAGCGCCCACACCACCAAAAAATTGGTGCTAAATGCAGGTTCTTCCCTGAACTGAAGCACTATAAGGGCCAGGTAAGCCAGGGGCGGACCAGGAATAAAAGGCACTATGCTCCCAATGATTCCGCTCGCAAGCAAAAGAAACCCTATGGCAATGACGAGGTATTCCATTTATACAGTTTATACTAAACCCCTTAGTTAACTATTAAAAATTTCTCCAGTATTATGCTTGTCCTAAGATATATATCAAAAATTGATAAAATTTGGAAGAATAATTAGTTGATTGCTATTCAATACCATGGCTCCGCGAGCAAACCCATTAAAAACACCCAAAGAAGCAGAGAATCAACTGCATCAATTCCACTTGAAACTGGCATTGGAGGCCGCCAATATTGGTATTTGGGAATGGGACCTAAAGACTGGAAGTGTGAAATGGTCGGATAATGTGGAGCAAATCCTCGGTCTCGAAAATAAATTTGATGGCAATCCGCAAACCTACCTGAACCATATAATTGAGAGCGACCGCAGTGTAGTAGCCAATACCATTAATAAGGCAATAAGAAAAAAAACCGATTTCTCCGTTGAGCACCGGGTGCTATTAAAATCCGGCAACCAGCGATGGATAGAAGGCAATGGAAAAGTCTTGTTCAGTGATAAAGGCAAAGCCATTAGCCTTACAGGCACGGTTAAAGACATTACGGAAAGAAAAAAATACGAAGAAGAACTTAAGCAGCGAGATTATCTGTTTGCTACACTCTCGCAGATTACAAGTCAACTCATTACCACCGACTGGAAAAAGGTAGCACAAATAGCTATACAAAAACTCGGAGAAGCGCTTAATGTAGATAGGGTTTACATTTTTGAAAACGACCCGCTGGTAAATAATAAATTGATAAGTACAAGCCAGCGATTTGAATGGAGCTCCTCCACTTCCACTCCTCAAATTGACAACCCATCATTACAGGGTCTTTACATAGAGAACTTCAAAGAGTATGTTGATATTCTACTTCAGAATAAACCCTACATTTCTCATGTAAAAGACATCATAGACAATGACTTGAGGGAACTCCTTTCAGGACAGTCAATATTTTCCATCATTTTGTTTCCCATTTTCGTTAGAAATGCTTTCTGGGGATTCATTGGTTTTGATGAATGTAAATTTGAACGTGAATGGACAGAAGTAGAGTATGCCGCACTGCTCTCCTTCTCTTCAAGCTTTGCAAGTGCCATAGAACGCAAGCTGGCAGTAAAAGAAATTTCAGACAGTGCCGAAAGTTACATCAAACTTTTTGATACCGTAGGAGAAGCAATCTATTTACAAGACTTTAATGGTGTTTTCATTAACGTTAACCAAAGAGCCATTGACCTTTACGGTTACCAAAAGAAAGATTTCATTGGAAAAACTCCAATGTTTTTATCTGCTGATGGTAAAAATGAAAATATTAACCTGCCCGAAATTTTTCAAAAAGCAATAGCCGGGCAAAGTCAATCCTTTGAATGGTGGGGGAAAAAAATTACCGGAAAAGTATTCCTTAAGGAAGTACACCTCAACAAGGGCGTATATTTTGGTCAAGAGGTAATCATTGCCACCGCGTGGGACATTACCGAAAGAAAAAAATTTGAAGAGGAACTGAAAGAAAGTGAACAAAGATTCCGAACACTGCAACAAGCTTCTTTTGGTGGTATCGGATTACATGACGGAGGTGTAATACTCGATTGTAACCAGGGCCTCAGTGACCTCACCGGCTATTCCAGAGAAGAATTGCTGGGCATGGACGGCCTGCAGCTTATTGCACCCGAATGGCGCGAAATTGTACTCAATAATATCAATCAAGGATATGAACAGTTGTATGATGTGGAGGGAATAAGAAAAGATGGCAGCCGGTATTTCCTTGAAGTAAAGGGAAAGATGATTCCTTACAATGGAAAACAAATCCGGGTAACCGAGTTTCGCGACATCAGCCAGAGAAAACTTACTGAAGGGAAGATTAAAGAACAAAACCTGAGGCTGAAGAATTTATCTGAAGACCTTAAAAATAAAAACGATCAACTGGAGGAATTCACACAAATAGTATCCCATAACCTGAGATCCCCTGCTGGAAATATTGTTACACTTCTTAACCTTTACGAGAAAGCAAAAAATGATGACGAAAGAGCTGAATACTTCTCTCTCATGAAAGAAACCGGAAATACGATTCTTACTTCTTTACAAGAGTTGAACGAGGTGCTCAAAATCCAGCAGAATAAAGACATTAAAAGTGAACATATCCGTTTTGAGGACGCATTGGGAAATGTAAAAAAAATGCTCACCGGTAAAATCATGGAGATCAATGCCGAAATTTCACACGACTTCAGCGATGCACCCACCGTTTACTTTCCTTACATCTACTTAGAAAGTGTAATGCTTAACTTGTTAAGTAATGCTTTAAAGTACAACGATCCCCAAAAAAAACCGCTGGTAACCATTCGCTCCAAAAATACAGCAGTATCTGTTATACTGGAACTTACTGATAATGGCTTAGGAATTGATTTAGAAAAATATGGCCATCAGATTTTTAAAATGAGAAAAACATTTCATAAGCATCCGGAAGCAAGAGGCATAGGCTTATTCCTGGTTAAAAATCAAATGGAAGCTATGGGCGGAACCATAAGTGTAACAAGTAAGGATAAAGAAGGAACAACTTTTACAGTAACTTTTATCAAACCCTAAATTGAGCACCAGCAAAAAGCAACCCCTTATTGCCTTAGTCGATGATGACAAGGTCTTCCAGTTCACAAGCTCAAGGATGATTCAGGCTGAATCACTTACAGATCGCATTCAGCAATTCTTTAATGGCTCCGAAGCCATTAATCATTTAATATCAAATAGTAATAATACCAACGAACTGCCAGATATAATTTTTCTTGACATTAACATGCCGGTAAGTGATGGCTGGATGTTCCTGGATGCGCTGAAAGAATTATATCCCAAACTCAACAAGCAAATCAATATTTACATGGTGAGCTCTTCCATCGCTCCTGATGATATCAAAAGGGCCAAATCAAATCCACTGGTTACCGATTACCTGGTAAAACCTCTGTCACCTGAAACATTTCAGGAAATTCTCGGAATTTAATTTAAATTTTACTTATCCTTAATTAGGCAACAACACTGCATCAATGACGTGAATCAGTCCATTACTGGCCACAACTGTGCCCACAATGTTTGCCCCATTTATTTTTACTTGACCATCCACTACTTCAAAAGTTACATTCTGTCCATTGGCCATTCCCAGCGATTGTCCGTTACGCAGGTTCTCCAGTTTATAAACTCCAATAGCCACATGGTATTCCAAAATATCCTGAAGTGTTAGTTTCATTTCTGGTTTTAACAAACCTTCAACCGTACCCGCTGGTAATTCAGCAAAAGCAGCATTGGTGGGCGCAAAAACAGTGAACGGACCTGCATTTACAAGGGCATCTACATACTCAGCCGCTTTAATGGCAGTAACCAAGGTGCTATGATCTGCAGAGCCGGAGGCTACTACTACAATATTCGGCTGAGACATATCATCAACAACAGCCGACTGACCGGCCCCTGGGGCTGCTGACTGAGTAGTTGTATCTGTTGATTTCTGTTCAGACTGGCACGAAGCAAATAAAATGGCGACTACCAGAATTAATTGAAATTTTAGGCTTGTTGTTTTCATAATGCTACGGTTTAATTGTCTTACAAATATTTTAAACCAGCACTTAATATGCTATGACTCAAATCATAAACAGAGTAACATCTGCTTAATTTTCACCTATTAGTCCCATGCGAAACTGAAATACTCCTGCAATATCCCGGGCTCGGGTTTTTGCCTCTTCGGCTTTAAAGCCTTCAAAATTTTCGTCAACCGTTAACCTGAACAACTCCAGCCATTTGTTAAAATGTGCTGTCTTTAAAGCTAAACCACTGTGCTTTTGAAAAGGATTGCCCTTATAGGTGTTCTCCCCCAACAACATAGAAGCCCAGAAGTTGTACATAATGGGCAAGTGATGCGGCCAATCAACATGAGCAAATACAGGGGCAAGTAAATCGTCTGCTTTTACCTTATCGTAAAATTTGTTTACTAGCAATTCAATCTCAGTTCGCGAAATAATTTCTGTCTTCATCACAAATTCATTATGGCTGTTTTAACGATTTTATCTTCATCATCCGTCCACGCAAAAATTATTTGCCTGCCTGATTTAACCATCTGAGGAAATCCACTGGAACGATGCTCGGAAGATTCACTCAATACAATGGCCGTATCTCTTCTGCCACTACTATATACCTTGGCTGCCTTAATCACAGGACCTTCCATCCAACATATCATCGCACTACTGCCATCAAGCATGACAACATCAACTCGGCCTATGGTCTGACTCTCATTTAAAGTGAGCGGTGGTGCAAATGATGCACCCCCATCTTTGGAAAAAGCAACCTTAACTTCTGACATGGCGTTCGATGAGGTAAACCAGGCAACGGCCATTAAATTGCCAATGGCCTCCGTGCGAGGTCCATTAACAGGACAAGCATTAATTGTCCAGTAGTCATCGTGTACAGCTTTTGGTTCAGTCCACATTTCTCCTACCAGTCTTACAATATAAATATCACGCACTTCTTCGTCCGAGCGATTGCGATAAATCACAACAGGACCATTACTGGTTATGGCTGCAGTAGTCTGACAACAATCACATACTTTATCGTCTAATTCCCATTCTTTCACCGTATTGCCCTGGTAATCCAGTATGGCTGCGCGCAAAGTCATGGCACCATGATGCGCATGGGCTCCTCCTTGCACGTTAATATCAGCAGCAGTATTTCGGCCATCCAACCAGGCCGCAAAAAATCCTTCTTGATAAGGTATCAATGAAACAAACCCATGTTCTGTTTGTGTACTGTCATCGTGCAACAAAACCGGGCCTTGCCAGTTGCTGCCATCACTGGATGAAAATAATTGGATATTATAGGCATAGGTTCCTGCACCACTCTTTTCAAGCATACTGACCATGAAATGCCCTATACCATCGCTGGCTCCGATAGGATAATCTGCCCAGTTGATAAACCAATTAACTCCTGAAGTAATGGTATTGGGTGCCGACCATATTTTATTTTTGAGATAAGTCATTTTTAAATGGTTGAGAGTATCTCCTTGTTCTATCCACGTCATGTACACCATTCCATTCTTATCTGCAAATAAGTAAGGCGCTAAACTTCCTTTGGCCGTAGGTGATGCAATAAAATCAATGATTACCTCCTTCTCTCTTTTACAGGAAAGTAAAGTACATAGTAAAACTGCGCTCAGACCAATGCGTAACATGGTTAGGGTTATAGATCCTTTCGCTCAAATATACGTGTAGCAAAACCCACAGGCAATAAAATCCACAAACCCAATATTAGCCCCGAAAAGAGTATACCCATATTGCTTCCAAAGAAATCCTTATAAAAAGCTCCGGTGTAACCCATAAGTGCTGAAATATCCAATTGCAGAATCATTATTATTCTTGCTATATCAATTGGGTTGAGTGAAACCAAACCAAGTGTAATTTTTTCTAATGGATAATCCTGAAAACTATAGATTATCCAAAGCAACAAGCCATCATATATCAGCGAAAAATAAAACCAGAATAACAAAGCAATACCAATTGCCTTGGCCTTATCTCTGGTGAGTACTGATGCCAAAAATGCCAGCGAAACAAAAACCAGGTTAAGCAATACACCTGTATACAATAGGGTGAAACTCGCTGAGTCAATTCCGTAAATCAATACCGGTACACCAATACCTAGAACAATGGAAAGACTTAATGAAAATGTTAAGGCAAGGTACTCTGATAAAAAAACAACTTTTCTGTTAACAGGTTGTGCCAACATTAATTCTATAAACTCATACGAATTATAAAAATGTATGGTGGTGAAAATGATACTCACCAAAGGCACTACCATGAGCATTATATTAAGCAAACTTAGTGTAACTTTGGCAGGATCACTATCGAGTTGATACAAAGCAATAGTTGTAATGGCCAGAAATAAGGTGTAAAAAATTATAAACCTGTTTCTGAGTATATCCAGAAAAATATATTTCACAATCCTATTCATGACTCACGGTTTTAAAAGTTTCCAAACCATCTTTACTGATTAAGCGTGCCATGGCCTTACTGAGTTGTTCTTCACCTGTTTCTTGTTTTAGATTTTCAATGGCGTTGAAATAAGCAATCTTACCTTCGTTGATGTAAATAAGCTCCTTACTCAATTCATCCAGGTCACTTAGTATATGTGAAGTGATAAGCATTAACTTACCTCGCTTTATTTCTTTCTTGATTTTATCTTTTAAATACTCAACAGCCACAGGATCAAGTCCAGCTGTTGGTTCATCGAGAATTAATACGGGGGGTGCAAAAAGAAAGGCCAGTGCTGCGCTAACTTTTTGTCTGGTACCTCCAGATAGTGTGTGCATGCGCTTATCGAAAATCAGATTCAAATCGAAGGCATAAATCAATTCTTCATCTACCTGTTCGTGGTCTTTGCGGATATTGCGCATCATATCAAATAATTGACCGATACGCATATTGTCGGGGTAGCGACCAATCTGCGGCATATAACCAATCTTATCTCTGTACTTCCATGACCTGCGAATACTCTCTCCATCAAAAACAATCTCACCCTTATCTGGTATAACCATGCCCAGCAATGATTTGATCAATGTGGTTTTACCTGAACCATTCGGACCAACCAGCGCGTAAGAATTACCCTTACTTAATTCAAGGTCGAGCCCATCAAGCACTTTTAATTTACCGAAAGATTTATGGATTTGCTGAAAAGAGATCATAGGGTTTCATTAAAGGATTATTGTCTTTCAATTCAATTGGCGTAATAGCAGGCATTACACGCTCGGCTTTATCCAGCAGGTAAACCAAAAAACTGCGCCACAACATCATGGCAACTGGAATCTGCTCCACAATCATAGTATAAAGGCTAACCGGATGAAAGGGAACATCACCAATACCATCGCGGTTAAGGTCATATCCCTGGTATTTATCCCAATAGTTTTGATCAATCTTATTTAAAACTAAAGTGCCATTTGTGGCGATATCAAATGTGTTGCCAATGAAATTATTATTCTTAAACACGTTATCATCACAACTTGCCTGCAATTTTACAGCCCAGCCATTTTGAGAGAAGAAGTTGTTTTCAAACATGGTTCTGCTTGTGCCTTCCATATAAATGCCAATGGTATTTCCCACAAATCGGTTTTGGAAAACTTTGCTGTCGCGAATGTCTTTTAATAACATGCCATAAGCTGATGAACCCCAGTTATGCTCGAACGTATTTCCAATCATGGTGACATTGGTGGTGTACATTACTGCCACACCTGCCCCATTATTTCTGAAGATATTATTTTCATAGTCATCGTTATGCGAGAACATAAAATGTAAACCATAGCGCAAGTTACCTTCACTGGTATTTCCGCTGATTAACGAGTTAGTCACAAACTCAAAATAAATTCCATCGCGATGTCCGGAGATCGTATTGTTAATGATTTTAGCATTGGTGCTTTTCCAAAGATGTATGCCATTACCCGATTGGTATTCATGCTCCGCACTCGCCTTAATGGAATTATTTTCTATCAGGCTTACCTCGCTGTTCGAAATATGAATGGCAAAAAATGTATCCTCGAATTTATTATTCCGTACAATTAAATTATGTGCATCAAGGCCTTTAACGGCAGCCAGGTCGTTAATACTTGACCTGCCGGTTTCTTTAAAATGAAAACCTTCGATCACTACATTTTTTGCTACAATAGTGAATATTTCATATTTCAATTCTCCATCCAGCAATGGATATGATTTGCCTATGATGCTGAGACTTTTCTGAATTAAAATATTACCCTCCCGATAAACACCAGGCATTACAAAAATAGTATCTCCGGATTTTGCCTTTTCTACCGCGCTTTTTATCGAAGTAAGTTTACCTGATTGATCAACTACAAATGTTTCTGCAACTAATTGGTATGCGGATAAAAATGATATGATATAGATGAAGCAATATTTCAATGCTTATTATTATTAAACAATTTACTTACCTCTGTCCAATTCAATGCTTCACTTCCCACCCATTGTTGTAAATATTGATTGCGTATTTCTGCATCAGCAAATGCGGCAATATTACTTGCCATCGGACTTTTTATTTCTTCGGCTTTTAAATAATAAGATTGCTTAAGGTCGATAAGTGTTTCAGGAGAATTAAAATCAATAATAAGCATATGTGCCAATTGCGATTCTGCCATATCATACTCCTCCATATAGTACAGCAGACAATTCACATCATCAAACTTAAATACCTTTCCTTTAGTGGTAACCAATTCGGCACCAAACTTATTATCCATTAAAATCATTTTACAATGTTGGCAAGCATCTTTACCAAACTGAATAGGTTCTGGCTTAACTGCGCAGGAAAAGAGTGCAACAATTGAAAATATATACAATAAGTATTTTTTCATCGCGAAGCCATTTTTCTTTTTCTTCTAAACTCTAAAACTAAAGTTGCGATTACCAATAATCCGGAAACTGCGATTATCCAGCCACCGGTATCGGGACCCGAGAATGCCACAAAATTTAATAACTCTTTTGTGCCTATAAGTGGTGGTTGATAACTCATGCCCGGCACCTTGATGGCAGCATTCGGATCAAGATTGTGCCCGTAATCATATCCCCATAAGTAAAAATCAACAAGGCCGGCAATACCTGCACTTATCAAAACAATAGTGTAAAGCCATACCATGCGGATTGTACCTATAAATGCTGTAATCAAACCAAGTGCAATCATGCCACCCAACACCCAGGGCATAATTTTAAACTCAGGAAACATTTCAACTTTAATGTACTTCATACCAATGTAATGATTCAATCCATTGATGATGGCAACATCTCCTGTGATATTATTAATCCAAATATGCATGGAAAGCCATTCCGGATATTGTGGAGCCCACATGAGTATTTGCCAGATGGGAACATAATATGCAGTGATCATCAGCAAAGCTGAAAGCGCAATTAAAGCACGGGAAATTGGTGTGATTTTTTTCATGTGTTTAAGATTTAGCCGGCATGGTGTTCCGCAAAATGCGGAACACCCCTACCGACATTACCTGTAAACCACCTAGTTCCCGTTCTGATGTCCCAGGTAGTACGTTAACTCAACTTTACTATTGGCAGGTGATACCCGTAAGTAACCCTGCATTTCCTGGTGCAATGCTGAACAGAAGTCGGTGCAGTAAAAAGGAAATACACCAACCCTGTCAGGCACCCACTTAAGTGTTTGTGTTTCACCAGGCATTACCAATAACTCTGCTGTATTTGCACCTTTAATAGCAAAACCATGTGGTACATCCCAGTCTTGTTCAAGGTTAGTAACGTGGAAATAAACTTCATCACCAATTTTCACGCCTTCAATATTATCAGGAGCAAAGTGAGAGCGAATGGTAGTTAAGTAAACATGAATTTTATTACCATCACGTTCTACGCGAGCCTGACCTTCGCCTTTAGCTGCGTAAGGATGTTGGTTGTCTTCAATTTTATAGAACTTAACCGACTTGTCTTTAATTAAACTGGCAGGAAGTGACTCAGCATAGTGCGGTTCTCCAATGGTTGGGAAGTCGAGCAACAATTGCATTTTATCTCCTGATATGTCATAGAGCTGTGCGGTGTGCGCTAACTCAGGACCAGTGGGTAAGTATCTGTCTTTGGTAATCTTGTTGTAAGCCACCACATATTTGCCATGTGGCTTAGCTGTAGGACCACCAGGAATGCTTAGGTGACCAACTGAATAGTAGGTAGGAACCCTGTCAAGCACTTCCAAAGTTTCTATACTCCACTTTACAATTTCAGATGATACGAACATGGAAGTATAAGCATTGCCCTTACCATCAAACTCAGTGTGCAAGGGTCCGAGACCTGGCTTTTTAACTTCACCATGCAATGCAGACTCATATCTTACAACTGGTATGCCATCATACTCACCTTCAAAATCTTCATTCTCTATTGCATTCATTAATTTGGTGTAAGAAAATACCGGAATCAAGGCAGCGAGTTTACCACTACCTACAATGTATTCTCCACTAGGATCAACATCACATCCATGTGGTGATTTGGGACAAGGAATCCAATACATAATATCTTTCAATTCTTTTGGATCTAATTGTAAAACCTCATCCAGCATAGTAGAAGTTGTCATGTGGGTAAGCTCATCTAAAACATTATGGGCATACTTTCCTTTTACTTTTTTTCCTTTACCCTGATTGATATACTCTTCAGCTT
>CAZVFM010000022.1:0-21429 GCA_964626095.1 uncultured Roseivirgaceae bacterium
TACCGGGCAATTTTATGGTGCAGATAAACGCCCTGGATTTGACCAATATTTTGGTGGCATGCAAGACAACGGTACCTGGCAATCTCCTAATGGTGAAGTAGCTTCCAGTAACACAAGTTATAATTTTAGAATCGGTGGAGATGGGTTTCAGGTGATATGGAATAATGATGACGACAGAAAACTAATTGGCGGTTCACAGGGAAATAATTTCAGAAGATCCATCGATGGCGGACAAAGCTGGCAGGTAGCAAATGGTGGGCTTACCGGTGTTTCTCCTTTCATTTCCAAGCTGGCAAATTCAAAAGCAAATCCAGATTTGATTTATACGGTGACATCAACAGGAGTATTCCGCTCATTTGATTTTGGGGAAAGCTGGCAATTAACTCCCATAGAACAGTTCTGGGGAAGTAGCACATTTTTAAATGTTGATGTTTCAAGAGCAAATGCCAATATTGTTTGGGCAGGAAGTGGTATGGTCAATACTGGAGAAAACCAAAGACGATTACAAGTTTCCACAAATACAGGAGGAACTTTTACCCCAACATCTAATTATACAAATGCAACGTTAGGCGTAATCTCAGGAATTGCCACACACCCATTAGAAGATAGTACAGCCTATGCTCTATTTTCATTTGCACGCGGGCCAAAAATTTTACGTACTACTGATCTTGGCCAAACATGGGAAGATTTATCAGGATTTAATACAAATAATTCTTCTAGCTCAAGGGGCTTTCCTGATGTAGCCGTCTATTGTATTTATGTTCGTCCTGATAATCCTGATATCATTTGGGCCGGTACTGAAATAGGGATTGTAGAGTCTTTGGATAATGGAGAAAGTTGGCAATTACGTGAAGATTTTCCGAGTGCTTCAGTATGGCAGATGAAAGGCCAGGATAACCAAATAGTAATTGCTACACATGGAAGGGGAATTTGGACAGCTGATTTAGAAACCGAACAAGTTTCTGCAATACTACCTGCGTACATTAGTCATAATACCTCTCCTACACAACAATTGTTAGTTGATTATGAGATTACAGATGACTTCGATTCATTGCTTGTTCTAATTGATAATACAGTAATTGGAACAGTAGGAGATCCCGCACAGGGGCTTCTTGAACTCACCATATCCAATTTAAGCCCAGGCCAAAAAAGTATTAAAGTTGTTGCTTATAAAGGAAGTGCACCTTTTCATTCAAAAACTACTTCAGTTCAACTAAGGACACTAAAGCCAATCACAGAATCCTACTTTACTGATTTCACATCAGCAACCGCAAGCAACGATTTCAATCTCAACGGATCATTGGTGGGGTTAATTGTTGGTTTTCAGGGAAGGTATTTACAAACCCCACACCCGTACCAAGTGAATAGAGAAGTGATCAGCTATCTTGAATATCCAATAACGGTTTCATCGACATATCCTGTTTTACATTATGAAGATATAGCAGTTATCAACACTAGCGGATCGCCTGGCACTAATGATTTTGTAGTAGTTGAAGCAAGTACTGACGGTAGAAACTGGATTGAACTTATTGAACCCTATAACTCATCTATAAACAGCAATTGGCTAAATGCTTTCCAAAATAATACTACACCCAATGCTTCAATGTTTGTCAAACATGAAGTAGATTTATCTGAGTATTTTAATTCAGGAGATTTAATCATGCTACGTTTCAGATTATCCGCCAGATCAGGTGCAAATGCATGGGGTTGGGCAATAAAAGAGATGTGGGTACAAATGAAACCATTGAGCCTTGAGAAAAAGTTATCCTCAACTGAAGTAAATGTTTACCCTAATCCGGCTACTGAATTTGTAAATATTCAAATTGAATATTTGAAGAATACAACAGTAAAAATAAATATGACTGATGTATTTGGTCGATCAGTTCAAAAACATGAGGTATTATTTGACGATACAGGAAGCACACGCATGCCTGTTCAACAACAAAGAACCGGACAATACCTGATTACGATTGAAACGGAAAACAATGAGAAAATTGTAAGGAAAATACTTATAGACAGATAGGTTTAGTGCATCCTGTCGGACCTTGGTTTTAAGGTCTTCATTATCTTCGCCTCTGCTTCAAGTAATTCGCTCCAGCGTTTTTCAACCACTTCATCAGGCATGTAAGTCTTTGCAAGCCTGATGAAGTTTTTGTAATGACCTGCTTCTGAGACCATCAACTCATAATAAAATTTACTTAGGGATCTATCAGAAATATTTTTCCATAACAACTTGAAGCGCTCGCAACTCCTGGCTTCGATCAACGCATTAAATAATAATTTCTCAACCAAGCCCCTCTCCCTGCTTCCGCCTTTAAGAACAATTTTTTGTAGTGCTTCTACATATTCATCTTTTCTTTGTCTGCCCAATGCATAGTTACGTTTCTTCAGTTCTTCAAGTACACGTTCAAAATGCGCCCATTCTTCTGCCACTACGGGTGTAAGCATTTCAACCAGTTCTTGCTTTTCTGGGTATTGAATAATTAATGATATACATGAAGATGCTGCTTTTTGCTCACAATACGCATGATCAACCAAAATCTCTTCTATGTTCATTTCCGCAATATTGGCCCATCGAGGATCGGTAGGCAACTCAAGCCCAAGTACAGATTTATCTTTCACTATGTTAATTATTCAATCGAAAAACATCCAGTTAACACCAAAATCAAAAATGTTTTCCATGCTGCGATAGTATGGAGTTTGCATAAAACCTCTTGGACTTATGGCTGCTGCCATGTTATGGTACCTGACAAAAATTCTGGCCCTGCGCATTTTTAAATTAAAAAACGGATCAACCAATGGAAACTCAGGCACCTTAAATGACTCTTGCACATAAAACTGCTGAACAGCCGTTCCATAGGCTTGGGCAAAGTAAGACGAACGCCAATGGAAATCAACACCAAAATGATACCCTATATTTTTCCCGGGCACGTCATGCCTGTACGCCAATTGAATATTAGTAAACAGTGTTGGTATTTGAATAGCATTATCTGCGTTTTCCAAAACCTGAGATAATATTACATTCCCTCTAAGAAATACCTTCTTTAGGGGCTCAATATGAAAGTCGAGTGCAGGTGAGAGAATACGCTGCCTGCCGGAAGATTGAAAAGGCAAATATTGCTGTTCCTCTCCAACACTTGTCTCCTTAAAAAAAACATAATTTCCAATATCTGTATAATTCAATCCGGGGCTTATACTTAATCTTTTGTATTTGATATTCAACTTTGCATCAAGGCTACTGAAATCAGTATCAGTAAAGTTATTGAACCATTCACTATGAGCACCTCTATAAGCCTGTTGCAAAAACCCTGGTTTACTCAATGATCGATGTGCTGTAACTTCAAGTAATTTAGTTCTGAAAATTCCCTGGATGCGATAATTACCATCCTGCATTACCTCCATCTCCGCTTCAAGGTATTGATCATTATCAAAAAGAATTCCCCCTCTTCCTCCAAGATAAAATTCCTGAGTCTTTGCATTAATACCCAGGGTATCGCGATCCAATTGATTATAACTAAAATCAATGGTTCTTAATTTAACATAGCCATTATAAAAAATTCTCCAGATGCTTCCTTTTATACCCGCTTCGTTTTGAAATGTTATGAACTTGGTTCGATCGGATGCATCCGTGCTATCAAGGGCAGGATTTAAATAGTTAAAGAACTCTGCAGTACCTAAAACTCCAGGACTTTGAAATCTATTCTGGCGTTTCTCTCGATCCATGCGATGGTACACCTGAAAAAATTCTTTTAGGCTGTATTCCTGATATACATGTAAACGGGTCCTTAATTCTAGTGTGTTTGTATTACTTAACCACGGTTGGGCTTCCTCATCAAAAATTAAATCAATAATATCTTCATTACTTTGTGCAGGTATTCTGATGCCGCCTGTTTCTCTTACTTTAAGATTAATTCTTTTATGATGTGCCAGGAGCTTGTACTTACTATTCTTTGAAAAATAGTTAGTATTTAAATCGTAGTAAGTATTATTTACTTGTCTGTCTCCTCTTCCCGCTCGTTGCAATTGTCTGTCAGAGAACACTCCTCTAAAATTAAAGCCGACATTCCATTGTGGATTTACATTTCGCGTATACCCCACTTCAGTCATTGACCTGCCTTTGCCTCCCAACACAATATCCATATAAGAGAATGGTGATTTCGAATCCAGGTACTCAAAATGACCACGATCAAAATAATTATCATACACATGGTAGCCATCGCTTGCACCAACCTGAACCGGAGCTCGCAAAAAAATTGAATTCAAGGCCGTGCCATTATTCCCTAAGTCCTGGTATTTATTTTGGAGTCTTTGTACATAATGGTAGCGGTGAAAATCCCATATATTGGTATCGAGTGGTTCTTTAATTAATCGATTAAAAAATAACTCCTCCTCTGTAAATCTCAATGTGGTATGAGGGCCATAAACAAGCTTGGTGGAGTCATCGATGATGGAAGATCGCCTTCTGAGCTCGGTCTCTTCTTGAGCGAACAAGCCGGAAGAAATCAACAAAAAGATCATCCCTACAACCAGGCGCAGTTCTAACTTTCCAAATAGCAATAGAACAGACTTAAAGTGTTTATGCATCCTTGCGCCCAGCTTCATAGTAATTGCTTAGTAAATCGCGCAGTAATTTATCAAAAATCGCACCATCATTAATGAATTGAATTTTTATAGGCAGATAAAAAAATGAATGATGGCTAATGAGCTTATTTAGTTCTGGAACAATAAGTTTAACCATGTCTTTCTCTGTAGTAAGTACTTGTAGCTTTTTTTCATCAATAAATGCAAGTACTTTTCCCAATTCAGCAGCAGTATAATTGTGATGATCAGGAAAATCAAAATGCCTGTGAACAATAAACCCAATTTCCTGCAAAAACGATTTCAGTGAAGTTGAGTTGGCAATACCACTCAGTAAAACAATATCCTTTCCCAATTTCTCTGTATCACCTGAAATCTTTACAGGATTTTCATAGGCTAAACCGCTAAAGAATACCTGTCTTTGATTGCCTGTGTACTTCTGAATCTGATTGGTGAAAAAACTCATTTGATCAGAAGTTATATCTAAAGGACACTTTGTTACCACAACAATATCCGTTCTTGATGCCCCATTTCTGGACTCCCTTAGCCTGCCAAAAGGCAAAACATGATCCGCAAAAAATGGCCGATTAAATTCTGTGAGTAAAATATTATAATGGGGTTTTATCTGTCTGTGCTGAAAGGCATCATCAAGTAAAATTAATTTGACTTCAGGATTTTCATTAAGAATTAAAGGTACCGCCATTACCCGGTCTTCACCAACAGCAACCTTGATATCTTTCCCAAACTTGAGGTATAGCTGATAGGGCTCATCGCCAATTGTTCTGAATGAATCCTCAGCTGAAGCCAGTCTGAAACCCCTGGATTTTCTCCCGTACCCCCGGCTCAAAGTAGCTACCGGATAATCATACTTAAAAAGATTGAGTAAATATTCCACCATAGGGGTTTTGCCTGCCCCCCCCGCAATCAAGTTCCCAATACTGATCACACAAACCTCAAATCGTATTGATCGGGAATAGCCAATATCAAATAAGTGGTTCCTGATTCGGGTAACCATGTCATAGATCAAACTGAAGGGATACAAAAGAAGCCTCAATAAAAACATGGAAGCAAATTGAATTATATAAATTTGGTCTGCAAGTCAGATTAAATTATGAGCAAAACTAAACTATCAGCGCTAATCAGCACACTAGAAACCCTTGCCCCAAGGGCCTACCAGGAAGATTATGACAACAGCGGATTAATTGTAGGAGATCCCGATTGGGATGTACAAGGTGTGTTAGTTAGCCTTGATTGCCTCGAGTCAGTGATAGATGAAGCCCTCAGCAAATCTTGTAATGTGATTGTATCTCATCACCCCATTGTTTTCAAAGGCTTGAAAAGAATTAGCGGAAGACACTACGTTGAAAGGGCAGTGCTAAAGGCCATCAAAAATGATATTGCGCTTTATGCCATTCACACCAATCTTGACAATGTATATACAGGCGTTAATGCTAAAATTTGTGAGAAAATTGGACTAATTAATCCTAAAGTACTGCAACCAAAGAAAGACACCCTCGCCAAACTTTCTGTATTCTGCCCAAAGGAAGCCACTGAACAGGTGTTAAAGGCATTGCATGAAGCGGGTGCGGGTAATTTAGGTAATTATAAGCACTGTAGTTTTAGTGTTGAGGGCACGGGTGCATTTATGCCAAATGATTTGGCCAAGCCCCATGTAGGTCAAAAAAATCTGTTGGAAAAAGTTGTAGAAAACCGAATTGAAGTCATTTTCCCCAGGTACCTCGAAGAAAAGATTGTAACAGCACTTCGAAAAGCCCATCCCTACGAAGAGGTAGCTTACTATCTTCATTATATAGCAAATGCTAACCAGGAGCTAGGTTCAGGAATGATTGCTGAGCTTGCTGAGCCCTTAAGTGGAGTGGCATTTCTTGAACTGCTTAAGCACAAAATGGGTTTAAAATGTATCAGACATACCCAAATACTAGACAAATCTATAAAAAAGGTGGCCGTTTGTGGTGGTGCCGGCAGTTTCCTCCTTCCGGCAGCCTTAAAGGCTGGTGTGGATGCCTTTGTTTCAGCAGATTTTAAGTATCACGAGTTTTTTGAGGCCGATGGCAAGCTATTAATTGCTGATATAGGCCATTATGAAAGTGAGATTTTCACAACCGAGCTGCTATCTGCTTATTTAAAGGAAAATTTTTCTACTTTTGCAGTCAATTTTTCGGAACAAGTCACTAATCCCGTTAGTTATTTAACATAGATGGAAACACAAAGTATAGCACAGAAACTTGAAGCACTCGTAAAATTACAATCAATCGACAGTCAGTTAGACGAACTTATAAAGCTCAGGGGCGATTTACCCGATGAGGTGCAGGACCTGGAAGATGAGGTTATAGGCTACAAAACAAGGAAATCACGCTTTGAAACCGAATTAAAAGATCTCGAAGAGGCAATTAAAAAGCATAAAGAAGGGATAAAGGAGGCTGAAAAGCTCATCAAAAAGTATAACGATCAGCAGAAAAACGTTAGAAATAACCGCGAATTCGATGCTATAAGCAAAGAAGTGGAGCTTCAGGAGTTAGAAATCCAGATATGCGACAAAAAAATTAAAGAATCGAAGGACTTGATTGAGGCCAAAAAAGAGGAGATCAACCAGATTGATGTGTTGATTAATGGCCGTACCCAGGACCTGGATAACAAAAAGTCTGAATTGGAGGCGCTTTTGGCAGAAAGTGCTGAAGATGAGAAAAAACTCTTGACCGACAGGGAGAAAGCCACCAGAAAAATAGAAGAAAAACTTTTGAAATATTATGAAAGACTCAGGGTCAATCTTTCCAATGGCCTTGCGGTAGTTCGGGTAGTAAGAGGAGCAGCAGAGGGTTGTAACATAGTTATCCCTCCGCAAAAGATTGCCGAAATTCGTGAGAAGAAAAAAATAGTAATCGATGAGCACTCTGGCAGAATTCTTGCCGATGTTGATATGGAGTCTATGGAGGAAGAAAAACCTAAGGCAACCAGAACTGTAACCAGAAGAAAGAAAGTTGTATAACTACAGTAACTATAATTTCAAACAAAAGGCGGGTATTTTTACCTGCCTTTTTTGTTTAGTACTCATTCCAAAAATTTTTAGTCAAGATATAGATACTAGACATAAGGAGGCATTTTCGGCCTTGCTTGATCTTGACTACACCAGTGCTGCTGAAACCATCCATCGGCAAAAGAACAAATCAGCCTTCGATTATTATTACTTGAGTCTGATTTCAGCCATTGAGTTGATGATTGAACAAGATCGTTCAAAAGTGGAAGAGTTTTTCACGCAAAGCACAGCATATCTTAAAGAATTAAAAACACTAAAAGAAGAAAATGCCCTTGTTGTTAAAGCGGAAATAGAATTCCATCAGGCCATGGTTTATGCACTCAATGAACAAGAGTTTTATGCTGCCTACAGTTTCAGACAATCATTTCTAAGTGCAAAACAAGTTCTTAATAAATTTCCAGATAACAAGTACATACTTAAAACTGCGGGCATACATCAGTTACTGCTTGGATCAAGTCCTGAAAAATACGATTGGATATTAAATATACTTGGCATGAACGGAGATGTAAAAACAGGGCTTGATTTACTGAGTCGTGCCAGTAAGTTACCCGCCCCCTATTCCGATGAAGTAGCGATTTGGAATGGCTTGTTAAGTACCTACGTACTTCAAAAAAGCAAACACGCTGCAGAAACCATGGTAAAACTAAACTCAGAACTCAATGGAGCTAAACTCATTAGCTTTTTAGCAGGAGTATTATCGATTAAAAATTCCGATTCTGAAAAAGCCATTGCGTTGCTTTCAAACAAAAAACTACCTGTAATAGTATCCTATCATTTAGCTGAGGCCTTATTACACAAAGGTGAATTTATGGAAGCCGAACAGCACTATATTCGGTATATTGATCAAACAAAATCACCTAACCTGATTAAGGATTCATATTTTAAATCAGGGATGTGCATGCTTTTTATACAAGACAGCACAAAAGCAAAATCCTACTTTGACCTTGCAAAATCAAATGGAAGTATAAGTGTTGAAGCCGATAAGTATGCTTCCAAGACATTGGAAAATATTAATTCCATTAATATCCAATTACAAAAAGCCAGGTATTTTACTGATGGGGGTTATTACAAACTTGCGGAGCAAACTCTTGATAAGTTAAACGACAAAGACTTACCCACAAGACAGGAACAGGTTGAATATTACTATCGCAAAGGAAGAATTTCGCACAAATCCCAAAGATTAAATGAAGCCATCATTTTTTATAAACAGGTTATCGATCAGGCCGGACAAGAACCCTGGTATTTTGCCCCGAACTCCGCATTAAACCTGGGTTATATTTTTGAAGAAAAAGGTGATGCTGAATCTGCTATCAAATACTTTAAACTTTCACTGAGTTATAAAAAGCACGAATACAAAAGTAGTATAGATAGCAAGGCCAGGTCAGGCCTGGCTCAACTTAATGCTGATAAATGATCGGTATTGTTAAAAAGACGAATGCTAAACATAGAGCCGGTAAAATCCAATTGATATAAACACAGGTTTTGATGCTCAAAAACATCCATGGATTTCAGCGGGTAATTCATCATGCGACATAATAAAATCCTCATCGCACGGCCATGCATGCAAATAAGTATCTTCTGCTCATTCTTTCTGCTCATGATCGTTTCAAAAGCTGATTTTTGTCTTTCAAATACATCTTGCGGACTCTCCCCTCCTTCAATCTGTAGTGTGGTATTCCCTAACTGCCATTCCCTAAGTACAGCATGATAATAGACGTCTTCTTCAGGTGTAATCACCACACCCTCTCTGGTACCCCAGTTGATTTCATTTAGTCCTGCCAGTTTTTCATGAGGCAAACCATCTTTGATAAACCCATCAACAGATTCTATACTTCTTTTCAATACTGAAGTATAAACTTTATCAAATGGATATGATTTATATTGTGTATAAAAGAGCTTAGCTTGCTGTCTTCCCCTTTCGTTCAAAGAAGCATCCACCCCACTACCCTGCACTATCCCCTTGAGGTTGAAATCAGTTTGTCCGTGCCTGATGAGGTAAATTTTTTTGGTGCTCAATTTTCTTCTAATTTTGGCCTTGTGTCGACTCTAAACAGGCGCAAAAATAGACAAAACATCCACATGGCCATCCCCGAAGTACACATTGATCAACTTAATAAATTGGTAAAAGGCAATATGCTTGAACATCTTGATATCAGGTTCACCGCTTCGACCGGGGAATATATT
The DNA here is from genome assembly GCA_964626095.1 of uncultured Roseivirgaceae bacterium. Lineage (GTDB taxonomy): Bacteria > Bacteroidota > Bacteroidia > Cytophagales > Cyclobacteriaceae > DAOLDI01. The sequence goes on from CAZVFM010000022.1 coordinate 9,818, forward strand.
GAAGCCATAATGCCTGTTGACCACCGAACACACCAGCCTTTTGGACTGTTACATGGAGGAGCCTCAGTAGTTTTAGCTGAGACATTAGGAAGTGTTGGTGCTAACATGTTGGTAGATAACAAAAATCAGTATTGTGTGGGCTTAGATATCAATGCCAACCACATAAAAAGTGTTCGTACAGGATTCGTTACCGGAAGAGCCACACCTATTCACGTTGGAAGCAGAACACAGGTATGGGAGATTCGCATAATAAATGAAAATAAAGAATTGGTTTGTATTAGTCGATTAACCATGGCGGTAATTGATAAAAGATAGGGGATGGAAACTGGCCAGGAAAAAATAATTACAGAAATACTTATCGATAAGGAGAAAAGTATTAAAAGTCTTTTCAACTACGCAGTAAGCCATGGCCATGCCATTGCATTTTGGAAGCTTCCAAAGCAAAATCAAATTTTCCTGGCAATAGATAACGATGGCCCCAGAAAATTGAATCAAATCAACCTCGAAGAATCAAAACCGGGTTTCATTTTCGCCCCTTTCGACACCACACAAACTGCCCAATTCATAAAGGGCGAAATGCTTTATAGTTTTGATTTCGAAAAAGATAATGAACTGGTCTCTCATACAGCAAGTGCTGCAGCTTATCTTGAGCAAGCCAATCAATATCCGCTGAGAGAAAACATTTACTATACCAATCCCATCGAACCAATTTTTCAGGATACCATTACTGATCAAGATGATTATCAAAAGCTTGTTGAGCATTGTAAACAAAAAATTGCCGATGGTTTATTTGAGAAAGTAGTTCCATCCAGAAGGATACAGGTTAAACTTACTGAAGGCATTGATGCAGTATATTACTTTCAAAAATTTTGCCGCAGCTATCCCAATACGCTTGTAAGCCTGGTAAGCATCCAGGGATTAGGAACATGGCTTGGGGCCTCGCCAGAACTGCTGGTAAGCGTTCAAAATAAGAGATGGTTTAAAACGGTAGCACTTGCAGGTACACAAGCTTTTCGGACAGAAATAAGTTTAAAGGAAGTAAGTTGGACCCAAAAGGAAATCGAAGAACAAGCTTTAGTTAGCCGGTACATTATCAATTGTTTCAAGCAAATTCGTTTAAGAGAGTTTGAAGAGCATGGACCAAAATCAGTTAAGACAGCTAATCTTATCCACTTGAAAACTGATTTTATGGTAGATATGATTGCAACTAACTTTCCTCAGCTTGGAACAGTGATGCTCAATTTGTTGCATCCCACCTCTGCAGTATGTGGCATGCCCATGAAAGAAGCTATGGAATTTTTGAATAAACATGAGGGGTATAACAGAGAATTTTATAGTGGTTATCTTGGACCGGTAAATTGTTTTGACCAGACCCATATCTATGTAAATTTACGTTGCATGCAATTATTCGATAAGTATGCAGTTTGTTATGCTGGTGCAGGCGTAACCATTGATTCAAATCCTGAAAAAGAATTTCTTGAAACGGAGATGAAGATAAATGGAATATTAGATACACTAAATTAACCTTCTTGACACATCAACCGGTTTATGATATTGCAGCAATTTGCGCAAACCACGGAATTAAACAAGCTGTAATTTGCCCGGGCTCAAGATCTGCTCCTTTACTGTTAGGATTTACCCGACATCCGGATATTGAATGTTTTACCTTTAGTGATGAGCGCAGTGCAGCTTTCGTTGCACTGGGATTGGCGCAATCATCAGGCAAAGCCGTTGCCTTGATTTGTACATCGGGTACTGCTACATATAATTTTGCTCCTGCGGTTGCTGAAGCATTTTACAGCCAGGTTCCCCTGCTGGTTATTACTGCTGACCGCCCACCAGAATGGATTGATCAATTTGATGGACAAACCATCAGTCAAAAAAATATTTATGGAAAGCATGTAAAGTCGGCCTACAATTTTCCTTCAGATTTTTCTCACAATGATGTTAATTGGCATGGTCAACGATTAGTCAACGAAGCCATCATTCATTCAATCACCTCACCACAAGGTCCGGTACATATTAATGTGCCCTTACGGGAACCTTTGTATTATGAAGGACAGCAAAAAATAAATTTCAGTAAATATCTTCATATTTTTAAAGTCAATCCAATAAATACAATTCTTAGTGACAGTGCATTTGATTCACTCAAAGCCGAATGGGAGCAATATCAACATGTATTGCTTGTTGTAGGACAAATGCAGACTAACCCTGAATTAACTGAAGCCATCAAAACTTTCAGTAAAAAGCATAGCGTCCCCGTTGTAGCGGATATCATTTCTAACCAACATAATATTCCGGAGGTAATCAACTACCAGGATCTTTTTCTTGGACAAGGTAATGAAGCGAAATTAAAAAGTCTTCAACCTGATTTACTGATAACTATTGGACAATCAGTAATATCTAAAAACCTGAAAGCATTTTTGCGTAAGCACAGGGCGAAAGCACACTGGCATATTCAAACTGCAGGTAACTTCACAGATACTTTTCAACAATTAAGCAGAATAATTTATTCAGATAGCACCGCGCTGCTTAACAAACTTAGCTCAATTGAGACCAAAGAAGCTTTCAATAAACAAAAACAGGAAAACTACCATAAACTCTGGCAAATTGAACAAAGGAGCTTATCCAGAATTACAAACTCATTTTTTCCACAGGAAGAACTCAATGAGCTTGAACTTGTAAATGAAGTTTTAAAAGAAATTCCTGATGGTGCTGCCCTTCATCTTGCCAACAGCATGTCGGTTCGCTATGCGAATTTCCTCGGCTTGTCGAATGAAAAAGCAAATGTTAAAGTATGGTCTAACAGAGGTACAAGTGGTATAGATGGCTGCACCAGTACCGTTGTTGGCCATGCCATAAACAACAAAACTCTACAGGTGCTTATTACCGGAGACATGGCATTCTTTTATGATAGAAATGCCTTTTGGCATAATTATCCATTAAACAATCTTAGGATAATCCTGTTGAATAATCACGGTAGTTTGATTTTTGGTTTATTGGATGGACCTTCTGCCCTACCTGAGTTTGAAGAATTTTTTGAAACCAGACAAATGCTAACTGCAAAATCACTAGCTACAGAATTTGGAATAGAATATTTGCAATTGGATAACAAAAGGAAACTCAGAAATCTCATGAAGGATTTCTTTGACTTGAGCGGAGGTAATAAAATTCTTGAATTAGAGACCTCAACCAAAACAAACAAACGTATCTTTGAAGCTTTAAAATCAAAAATAAAGTCGAATGATGAATCTTAAATATCCCTGGAAAGAAATTAAACCGTACCAAGAAATTTTATTCCAACAATATAAAGGAATAGCACGCATCAGCATCAATCGTCCTGAGGTACACAATGCATTTACTCCGCTTACTGTCCAGGAAATGATAGATGCCATGAACTATTGCAGAGAAAGTACAGAAATCGGAGTGATTATTCTTACTGGCGAAGGGGGTAAATCTTTTTGCAGCGGTGGCGACCAAAGTGTGCGCGGGCACGGTGGATATGTTGGTAAAGATACTGTACCCAGGCTCAATGTTCTTGATCTTCAAAAAATCATTCGATCCATTCCTAAACCAGTGATTGCCGCAGTGGCAGGATGGGCCATTGGAGGAGGCCATGTACTGCATGTGGTTTGCGATTTAAGCATTGCTGCAGAAAACGCTCGCTTCGGTCAGACCGGCCCTAAAGTAGGAAGTTTTGATGGTGGTTTCGGAGCCTCTTACCTGGCTCGTATTGTCGGACAAAAGAAGGCCAGGGAGATATGGTACCTATGTGATCAATATGATGCGCAAGAGGCTTTGGATATGGGATTGGTAAATAAAGTAGTTCCGCTTGAAATGCTTGAAGAAACTTATGTGGCATGGGCAGAAAAAATCTTGCAAAAAAGCCCACTGGCCATTCGTATGCTTAAGTCGTCATTCAATGCAGAGTTGGATGGGCAGGCTGGTATTCAGGAGCTCGCAGGTAATGCAACTCTTTTATATTATTTATCGGAAGAAGCAAAAGAAGGCAAGAATGCTTTTCTTGAAAAGCGAGATCCGGATTTTTCAAAGTATCCTAAATTTCCATAAAATAAGTTCAGGGTTATTAAAGAAAAATGTCCTACTCCTTTACTGATATCATCATCAATAATAAGGAGGTAAGTATAGAAGCCATCTGCCATAATAAAGCAAAGGCTGACAACAATTTCGAACAAAATACTTTTTCATTTATTAGTGAATGGGTAAATAGGAAATCTAGTTTCCTTCAGGAAACCAGTGGCTCAACCGGTAAACCTAAAGTAATAGAATTGAAGCGTGAGCAGATGCAAAAGAGTGCGGAAGCCACCATTAAATTTCTTAAAGTAAATAAAAGTGATAATGCATTACTTTGCATTGACCCAACATACATTGCCGGGAAAATGATGTTGGCCAGGGCTTTATTGGGCAACCTGAAAATTATCGCAGTAAACCCATCTGATGATCCACTATGTAATGTTCCATTTAATACACCTATAGGATTAACTGCCCTTGTGCCTTATCAGGCTTTTGGTCTAATCGAAAAAGAAAATCTAATCAAAAGTAAACTGATTAAACATTTACTTCTAGGGGGCGCCACATTACCAAAAACACTGGAAAGTGAATTGCTAAAAAATAATATCAATGCCTATGAAACTTTTGGCATGACAGAAACCGTAAGTCATATCGCTTTAAGAAAAATTGCGGAGCCCTACTTCAAAACCCTGCCGGGGATTTCAATCAGCGCAGACGAACGATCTTGCCTGGTTATTGAAGCAGCTTATCTTGGAGGTGCCGCGATCATAAGCAATGACATTGTTGAACTCATTACTCAAGAATCTTTCAAATGGATTGGACGATTCGATAACGTAATTAATTCGGGAGGAATTAAAATAAGCCCCGAACAGGAAGAGCCCCATATTCAGGACTTGTTTGATCAGCTAAAAATTAACAGGCGTTTTTACCTTACAGGAAGGGACCATGAACAGCTTGGCAATGAGTTGGTTTTGGTTATTGAAGGCGGAAACCTGGGTGCCGAGACTGAAATGAATATATTGAAAAAGCTAAAAAAACGATCAAAGCAATACCACTCGCCTCAGGCAATTCTCTATAAAACCTCTTTCAAAGAGACCAAAACAGGAAAACTAATACGGGAATAAACAAGGCAGGCCGACAGTTCAACCCCTCATTTCAACATTTAAGATGATTTTTTTTTAATCGTTAAACTTTAAAACGGTAAGTCACGTTAGTTGCTACAGACAAAAAATATTATTGATTTACAATGATAAATCTACTACTCAGAACAAGCGTTAGACCAAATCAGAGGGCAATAGACCAGGCTTACTTGCATCATTTTAGGGTAGCTTTAGCAAATCTTGAAATGAATATACAAGAAGACAGTTCTTGGCGTAAGCCCACCCATAAGGGCCTAAAAAAGAAGTAAAAAACACTGATCTATTTTCAGTGGCTAATATATTTTATGTAATCAACTGGACTTCTTTACAGAGCCCCCACTACTGGAGTTTGTATTTGCTTTAACAGGATTTCCTCTGTACCGTATACTTCCACCACTGCTTGCATTGGCCTGTATTTCTTTAGATACACTAAGTTTCACCCCTCCGGCACTACTTGCTCTACCAATACCGATTTCAGCTTCTAATGTATAAGCATCTATATCGCCAGCACTACTTGCTGAAGCTTCAACTCTTTTGGCTTTTCCTTCAACCACAATATCACCCCCGCTGGATGCCTCCAGTTTTAAGTCATCACAATCAACACTAACCTCTACATCCGCTCCGCTGGATGAGCTAATAAAAATACTCTTCGACTTAATTACATCTTCAGTAAATATATTGGCACCCGAACTCGCAATCAATTTTTCCAATTCAACATAAGTCACATATACTTTTACAGATTTTGATTTGTAGCCACCTTCTGCCATATGTACCCGCAAATACCCCCCTGAAACATCGGTCAATACACGATTCGTGCTCACCCCTGAAGTCTCAACCAACGCAGTATGCTTGCTTCCTTTTTTTAGATAAACATCAATACCCTCCGCTGCCTTTACTCCTGTAAATGAGGAGAGATCACGCATTTCGGTATTTTGCGCAAGTATCCACAGCGGTAGTATAAGGGCTGAAATCAATAATAAACTTCTCATTTTCTATGTGTTTTGATTAAAGACATCTTCATGAACTTAAGGTTGCTTCTATACACGATCAAGCCCAAAATAAATCACTTTAACAGCATTAAATACAGAAAAACTTGGTGAATTGTTCAACTCGATTATTTTTAATTATCTTCGAAAATGTTAAAATTGCCTAAATTCAACAAACGATAATTCTTTATGATCAAAGAACAATTAAACGTATTGATCAACCTTGCAGCCAGCGATAGCAATATTGAAGAGAAGGAATCAAAACTCATTCATATGATTGGCATGGCTAACGGAGTTTCAAAAGAAGAAATTGAAGCTATGATCAAGAACCCGCAGCCTATTGGGAACCTTAGTGCCCTAACTTCGGATCAAAAATTTGAACACCTGTATCACTTGATTCAGATGATGAAAATGGATGGCAGGGTATTCAAAAGTGAAATCTCCTTTTGCGAGGAGGTTGCAGAAAGACTAGGGTATAAAAAGGGTGTTGTTGCCGAACTTTCATCTGGGATATACAGTGACCCTTCAATCACTTCAGATCGCGCCAGGCTACGTGCAAAAGCAGATAAATACCTTAGATAATCATTTTTTACTTATTGAAAAGGCCCTGAATTCAGGGCCTTTTTATTTACTTAGCCTCGTATACAAGCTTGCCTCCAAATATGGTCATAAGCACTTTAGTACTTAATATTGCTTCCTCTGGCACCTCCATTATGTTTTGAGAAAATACAGTAAAATCAGCCAATTTGCCCGGCTCAATAGAGCCTTTTAAATTTTCTTCAAAAGCGCCAAAAGCTGCGTCTAATGTGTAGGAGCGCAAGGCTTCTTCTCTGCTCATTTTCTGATCGGGTTCATATCCACCCGCTGGTTCTCCTTTCAACGTCTTCCTGGCAACAGATGCATAAAAGCTTGGAATAGGATCAAGTGGCTCAACAGGTGCATCGGTCCCATTAATCACTTTAGCTCCTGTCTGAAGCAGTTTCTGCCATACGTAAGCTCCATCCAGTATTCTTTGCTCTCCCAGCCTGTCAATTGCCCAAGGCCTGTCAGAAGCCATATGAATGGCCTGCATAGCAGGAATAACCCCTAAACTGCCAAATCTAGGGATATCATTCGGATGCAAATGCTGAGCATGTTCAATTCGAAAACGGTGGTCTGTTGCCCTATCCGGAAACTCCTTAAAGGCCGTTTCATATCTGTCGAGTATTTCTTTGTTGGCCCGGTCTCCGATGGCATGTGAACAAACCTGAAAACCAGTCTGCAATGCCTTTCGCGAGGTTTCCAAAACAAATTCCATGGGCAGGGTTTCATGCCCATAATGTCCGGGTCTATCGGTATATGGCTCAAGCAACCAAGCCCCTCTTGAGCCTAAAGCACCGTCACAATTTAGTTTTATGGCGCGTATACTTAACAAGTGATCGACATCTATTTCCGGACCTTTTTCATACCATTCGTTCAATAAATCTTTATCCCAGCCGGTAAGCATCACATACAAACGAATGCCCAGCTCACCCGCTTCTTTAAATTCCTTAAACAATGCAATCTCTTCCTTACCTACACCTGCATCGTGAAAACTGGTAATGCCATTTCTATGACAAGCTTTAATCGCAAGCTTTAGGGCCTCACGTCTACGCTCTTCATCATTGCTGGGAATATGTCTTCCGATCAATCGCATGGCGGTTTCATTGAAAATACCGGTAGGATTACCCATCTCATCACGGATGATTTCGCCACCCTCGGTCAAGTCCTCAGATAAACTTTCGATGGAGAGTTGATTAACTCCGGCAATTTCCATGGCCTTGGCATTGGCAAAGCCTGCATGCCCTGAGGCATGTCGTAAAAACACCGGGTTATCTGGAGATACTTCACTAAGCTGCTCGTGTGTTTGAAAACCTTTTACCATTGGCGATGGTTGCGGATCCCATTTACTTTGGTGCCAACCACGGCCAACAATCCATTGCCCTGGTTGCGCACGGTCAACGGCTTCTTTAACCTTTTGCACAAGCTCTTCATAACTTTGCACATACATCAAGTCCAGGTCTAGTTCATTATATCCTATGCCCATAAAATGTGCATGTGATTCAATAAAACCCGGGGTCATGGTTCTGCCTTGCAAATCAATTTGCTGTGTGCTCTCTCTTATAAATACTTTTATCTCCTCATTGCCACCAACAAACAGAATTTTATCTCCTTTCACTGCAACTGCCTGTACAATTGGTTGCGCCTCATTCATAGTATAAATCACGCCATTGGTGATTACAAGATCAGCTGTTTCTTTCTTGCCACACGACTGTAGCATAAGAAAAGCAATTAAAAGACTAAAAAACTTAGATAGTACATTTTTCATGGTATTGAGCTTTGCCGAAAAATAGTGATTAGCTTCCTGCTATACAATCGGTTGCTGATTAAACAAATTTGAGACCATCGCTTAGATGGCCGGTGCAAATTTTATTGGTTAACTTTAAGTCTTATATAATCATACTATGAAAAATAAAATCACCATTATATTCTTCAGTTTGTTATTGATGCCTGTATTCACAACTAAGGCTCAGGAAGTCGGATTATCATTTTCTTATTTCATTCCTAAAAATGGCTACCTTTCTACGCCCATAAGTCCTTTTTCTATTCGAGGTGTTGGTGTTGATTTCAATAATTTCCTTGGCATTGAAACCGGATTTTCATTGTACAGAATGAACGGTCTCAATATAAAAGACTTACCATTTGAATCAGACAAACCTTTACTTGGCCCTAACTTTACTGTATTTGTTCCGCTCGAATTGGTGATGGCATTGAAAGGCCAAAGTGCTTCATGGAAGTTAAAGGGAGGTGGATTCGCCTTTTATGGTTTCGACAATAAACTAAATTATGGAAATATTGATCGGCTTATTAGGGATAGTGAAAACTGGGAAGTGGTAAACTCAGATTTAAATTTCAAGAACAATCCTGGCTTTGGTTTTCACTTCGGCACTGAGTTTACTTTCTATTTCAACAAACAATTTGGCCTAACGCTTGAAGCGAACTACTTAATTGGTAATGCCAAATTTCCCTTAAGTGGAATATACAGGGCGGTTGATAGCGCTGGAAATATTCAATCAATTAATGTTGATTACAACAATGCATTAATTGACTTTACTGGCCTGGAGATTTCAATAGGAGTTATTTTCAATACCCGATAAAAAAGTCTGCAGGCTATAAAACTTTTGTTTCATATCCTGCAGACTTTTACTATTCAAAATATTTTTTTTGAAAAAACCCAATAAATATTTAGTCATTTACCCCTATGAGTAAATGTTTGATGGAGGCCACTCTTACTTGATATCTCAAAAGTATAGCTTGAAGAAGCAACTTTTTTTAGATTATACAAGCCAGAATAATCACCAGAAGCTTTAATGTCATTAGAAATCAATAATTCGTTATTAGCATTAAATATTTTAATGTTGATCGTCTCTTCGCCTTGCTTGGGGACTACAACAACAAATTTATCTGATTCTTCTGCCAATTCTATCACACTGGCAATGATTGCCGCACTTGCAGGCTTGGCAAGATTTACTTTCTCAATTTGTTTTCCAAATTCATCAGTCAGTACAATGGTATACTCACCTTCGGATAAATTGCTCAAGTTATAAGGACGAACAAATCCACTTGTATTCTTGAAACTCTCCGAGTGAACCAATTTTCCACTGGCACTTAGAATTTCCAGTCTGACTTTACCTGACTTCCCTCCTCTGTAAAACACTTTAAACACTCCTTCCTCTTTTGCAGGAATTACCTTCATGGTGGACAAATCAGCAATTTCTCTTCTTGCTTCTTTTTCAAATGCTAGCGTAGTTACTGCGCCAGCAGCAACAAACAATGCGGTTAATAGAATTGATTTTGTTTTCATAATTATTTACAGTTTGATTTTCCTCAATTCAAGACATAATTTTCCATAGCATCATTGTGATGCTGCTATACATGGCTAATAAATTATGGCTTAAGTTTTATTGAGAGAGAAATTATCGGGACTGCTTTTCAAATATAATTCAAAGCAAATCTCAATGTTTGTATATAAGACGCAAACTATGTGGTTAAGTTGCGATCTCTGTAAAGAATTTTAAATAAAGGTGCCTTTGCTTAAATTTATCTTGGTTTTAAAGCCATGTAAATGTATCTTCGCCATCCTGAATTTTCACTAATAAATCAATCCTTATGTTAAAGAAATCAACGATTACCCTTTTATTGATGCTGTTGATTTTACCCGCTTTTGCACAAAAGAAGGGCAAAAAGTCAGCAAAAAATGATGCTCCCACTGTTGAGCAACCAAGTACACCTGTACTACCCGAACCGGTGAAAGTGACCACGGTGGAAGGAATTACAGAATACAGGCTGGAAAACGGTTTGCGGGTATTGCTTTTCCCTGATCAAACGAAACAGACCATAACGGTAAATATCACGTATCTGGTAGGCTCCAAGCATGAGAATTATGGGGAAACCGGAATGGCCCACTTACTAGAACATTTGGTCTTTAAAGGCACACCCAGGCATCCAAACATTCCTCAGGAATTAACTGAAAGAGGTGCTCGCCCAAATGGTACTACATGGACAGACCGCACCAATTATTTTGAAACATTCTCAGCTACCGAAGACAATCTTCGTTGGGCACTTGATCTCGAAGCAGATCGCATGGTGAATTCATTCATTGCCAAAGAAGATCTTGACAGTGAGATGACGGTTGTAAGAAATGAATTCGAATCGGGTGAAAACAACCCCTGGCGAGTATTATGGCAAAGGATGATGGCAGCAGCATTTGAATGGCATAACTATGGTAAGTCTACCATCGGTGCGCGTGCCGATATTGAAAACGTACCAATTGATAGATTACAGGCATTTTATAGAATGTATTATCAACCCGACAATGCCGTATTGGTAGTGGCGGGTAAAATTGATGAAGAGAAAACCCTTAAAATGGTCAACGAATATTTTGGTGTAATACCAAAACCTACACGTGTGTTGCCAACTTTATATACGAGAGACCCCGTGCAAGATGGAGAAAGAGTAGTAACTGTAAAACGTGTTGGCGATACTCAATGGGTTGGCGCAGGTTACAAAATTAGTTCAGGTTCACACCCTGACTATGCGGCCATTGAAGTTTTAAGCAGCGTATTGGGAAGTGCGCCTTCTGGTAGACTTTACAAGGCATTGATTGATACCAAAAAAGCGGGAACTACATTTACTTTTAGTTTTCAGTGGAAAGAGCCGGGCATTTTATTAGCCTTTGCTGAGGTTCCAAAAGATAAATCATTAGAAGATGCAAAAACAAGTATGCTTAAAGCCATTGATGATGTCATCAAAAATCCACCTACTAAAGAAGAAGTTGACAGAGCGAAGAATGAATTACTTAAACAAATTGAATTGTCATTCAATTCATCTGAAGATATAGGAAAACAACTGAGTGAATCAATTGGTACAGGAGACT
>CAZVFM010000023.1:0-2322 GCA_964626095.1 uncultured Roseivirgaceae bacterium
TTCATCTTCAATGGTGAAGGGGGGTAGTTTGGCTTCATTTAGAATCTCCAATTCGCTAACCCATACCTCAATGGCCCCGGTAGCTAGCTTATCATTTTTGGAGTGGCGCTCCTGAACTTTTCCTTTTGCTCGTACCACAAATTCTCTTCCCAGCTTACGCGCTTGGGCCAAAAGGCCAGGGGCTGTTTTACCTTCTTCAAAAATTAGCTGTGTAATCCCGTAACGGTCGCGAAGGTCTACCCACAAGACACTGCCCTTATCGCGTTGGCGCTGTATCCAGCCACACAGTATTACTTCCTTATTAACTTCCGAAATACGCAGTTCACCGCAGGTATGGGTCCTTAACATGCCCTGAAATATTTAATTAAATAATCCGTTTTAAATTTGCCGAATAACGGCATGAAATTTTCAGGTCCAAAACTACAATAAAGCACCTGAAAAATTTCAATTATGATGGGAAGCCATTGAAATAAAGCGAAATTGTTAATCAAACCTAATGCATGCACATTCTATGTCAATTAAAACTTCTTGGAATTTGAAAAAGGCTTTTCTTATTACCCTGTGCGCGTTTTTTTGTATGGCGGCTACTTCTGCGCTTAAGGAGAAACTCATAAAGACCAAGGTCAATAACTTCATTACCCTGGGATTGCCACTGGGGTTTATGCCAACCCCCGATTCGGAACTTGCGCAAAGATACCCTTCTGTTAGAAGACCAATAGCTGCCTATACCAATAGAGATGGTGAGGCTGACTTTAGCGTGAATACATCTGCTACACAATGGCCGGATGGAAATGTAGAAATGGCCTCCATGTTTTTTAAAAGTGCTTTATATAACCTATATGATAGGGTGGATATGATTGAGGAAGGAATATTGGAACAGTATGGTAAGCGATACATTTTTTTTGAGTTTGAATCCAGAGTAGAAGGCAATAGAATGGCCATGGGTCAGCAAAGTGCGGTAAGGAAATACATCTATATTTACTACCTGGTGGAACCCGGACGAACCTTGGTTTTTGCTTTCAACACAGAATCACGATACAAACAAAAATGGCAGCCCATTACCAGAGAAATGATGGCAAGTATTAAAGTGAAGTAATTTTTTTATTGAACAATACATTCTTTGGAATTATACAGCGATGAATATTTTATGCGTGAAGCGCTCAAAGAAGCGCATAATGCTCTTGAACAGGGAGAAGTACCTGTTGGCGCTGTTGTAGTAAGTGGACATCGCATCATTGCAAAAGCACACAATCAGGTTGAGATGTTAAACGATGCCACCGCTCATGCCGAAATGCTCGCGCTCACTGCCGCTACACATTATGTAGGCGCCAAATACTTAACCGAATGTGTCTTGTACGTAAGCCTTGAACCATGTACCATGTGTGCCGGAGCCATGCATTGGGCTCAGCTTGGAAAGGTTGTTTATGGAGCAGATGACCTGCAAAGAGGTTATCATTTGCTCAAAGGACAGGTACTTCATCCCAAAACTGTAGTAGTCAAGGGTGTTTTGGCGCAAGAAAGCAGGGCCTTGCTCAATGAATTCTTTAAAAAATTGAGAGAAGATTAATCAGCGGAAAATATCCCGATTTTGATTCAATTTGGCCCATTTGAATAAACTATAAAGCCTTTAAGTCTGTTGATAAACTGAGCAGGTCAATTGTTATATTTGCCTTCGCTCAGAAATTATTGTTTCATTTAAAAATTTAATAAATATGGCCTTTTCACTTCCTCCATTACCTTATGCAACCAATGCTTTAGAACCACATATCGATGCACGTACCATGGAAATACATCATGGTAAGCATCACCAGGCATACGTTACGAATCTTAATAATGCCATTGCAGGTACCGATGCCGAGAAGTTGAGCATTGAAGAGATCTGTAAAAATATTTCTAAATACCCTGCTGCGGTGAGAAATAACGGTGGTGGTCATTACAATCACAGCCTGTTTTGGACTGTAATGGGTGCTGGCAAAGGAGGTAATCCTTCTGGTGCACTTGCTGAGGCCATTAATGCGACATTTAACAATTTGGATGAATTCAAAAAAGCATTTGCCAATGCAGGAGCCACTCGTTTTGGTTCAGGTTGGGCCTGGTTGATTGTGGATGGATCAGGCAAACTGGCAGTAAGTTCAACACCTAATCAGGACAATCCGTTAATGGACGTGGCCGAGACAAAAGGCACACCAGTTCTTGGTTTGGATGTTTGGGAACATGCGTATTATCTCAATTACCAAAATCGCAGACCTGATTATATCACTGCCTTCTGGAATGTAGTGAATTGGGATGAAGTAGCAAAGAGATTTGCAGCAGCCAAATAAA
>CAZVFM010000023.1:2422-21192 GCA_964626095.1 uncultured Roseivirgaceae bacterium
CTTACTTGTCAAATTCGGCTTTTGCTTAGCACATGAAATCGCCATTAAAAATGCCTTAGTCCCAAGGGGATGTTAATTCGGGCGATTCCCTGTCTGCCGACAGGCAGGCATGTGACCAAAGTAAAACAATTTTTAACTCATGAAACAACTTAAACCTATCGTTAAAGTACCCTTACGTTTTGGAATTTATGGTGGCATACTCGCGGGTATTATCATGATTGCGCTCTTTTATATGGATCGACATCCCTTTTTGATTGCACCATTCTATGATTTCAGGATACTCTTATTTTCTGTGTTTATTTTTTTTGGCGGGAAAGAATTCAGAGATTTTCATCAAGCAGGTGAGCTGTACTTCTGGCAGGCCATGGCCATGGGTATTGTGTGCTATATGAGCCTGGGTTTGGTAGGCTCAACTATTTTAGTCTTGTTTGGTAATATTGAACCTGCTTTTGTTACTGATTATATTCATATGGCTGTAGAGCAACTACAAAGCGATGAAGAGGCAATGGTTGCTGCGGTTGGAAAAGAAGCTTATGAAAACGCCTTGAATCAATTACCACAAACAACGATTATGGATATGGCCGGTGATTACATGATCAAAAGCATGGTAATCGGCTTTTTTTTAACAATAATTATTTCAGTAGTTTTAAGACGTCAACCTAAAACAAATTAATAACATGGAAGAAAACACAAGCTTAACCACAAGATCAGTTGGTGTCAAATTCGGTTTATATCTCGGATTGATATCAATAGTATCATTCATGATTGCCATGATTGCTGAGCTAGATCAGCAATCTGGTTGGAATAACTTTATCAGCGCGATTATTTTTATTGCCATCATATTTTTTGCGCACAAAGCCTTCAAAGAGGGGGGAAACGGTTTTATGAGCTATGGCCAGGGGGTGGGCATTAGCTTTTGGGTAGCGGCTGTTGGTGGCGTTATATCCTCTGTATTCATGTTCATCTATATTAAGTTTATTGATGACAGCATGCTTCAGAAAATTAAAGATAAGTCCATATATGATATGGAGGAAAGAGGAATGACGGATGAGCAGATAGATCAGGCTATGGGATTCGCATCCATGTTCATGTCGCCAACAGCAATGCTTATTATGGGTATTGTTGGTTCGATATTTATGGGTGTACTTATTGGTTTGATTGTAACTATTTTTACACAAAAGAAAGATACTACTTCTCCATTCTAAGATGGCTGTCCGACAGGATATTTCCATTATAGTACCGGTATATAACGAAGATGAATCCATTCGCGAGTTAAGTGAATGGATTCATCGCGTTATGCAACAGCATAATTTCAGTTATGAGGTAATCATGGTGGATGATGGAAGTACAGACAACAGCTGGCAAGTCATCAATACATTAAACAGTTCCAACGCCAACATTAAGGGAATACGCTTTAATCGCAATTTTGGAAAATCAGCTGCGTTACAAACCGGCTTTCGGGAAGCAAATGCAGAAGTAATTATTACCATGGATGCCGATTTACAAGACAGCCCTGAAGAGATACCTGAACTTTACCGAATGATTAAAGAAGGTAATTTTCACCTGGTATCGGGCTGGAAGAAAAAACGCAAAGACCCAATTGGTAAAACCATTCCTTCCAAATTTTTTAATTTCGTTACCCGCATCATTTCAGGAATTAAGTTGCACGACTTCAATTGTGGACTTAAAGCCTACCGAGGCGATGTGGTGAAGCAGATCAAAGTTTACGGAGAGATGCACCGCTACATGCCGGTAATTGCCAAGTGGGCCGGCTATACCAACATAGGGGAGAAAGTAGTGGAGCATCACCCAAGAAAATACGGCAAGACCAAGTTTGGTCTCGAACGCTTCATCAATGGATTCCTGGATCTACTTTCTATCATGTTTGTGTCAAAGTTTAGTCGCAAACCTATGCACTTCTTTGGAAGTTTTGGTATACTTTCTTTTTTGGTGGGCTTTATTTTTACGGTGAAGATTTTCTGGGATAAGATGGACTCCCTCTTTATTTCTAAAATTCCATTAAAGCGTGAGATCACCGAGCAACCCATTTTCTATCTGGCATTGGTGGCATTGATCATTGGTGTACAATTATTTCTCACCGGCTTTATTGCCGAGATGCTTGCCATGCAATCGCAATCTAAAAGAGATTATTTGGTGGTGGAAAGAGTGGGATTGAATTAAATTAATTTTATGCATTCTATTGTAAATTGATAGGAACAGATACCTGCTTCCTGTTCTAAAGCCTCTCCATCAAAATTGCTAAAAAAGTTTTTACGGCATCTACATAGTTACCCACCCGTATGTTTTCATTTTCTGCATGTTGGTTATTATCAGGATTTACCGTTGGCACGCTTACCGCGGGTATGCCCAAGGTTAGTACAAATGGTGAGATGGGAATAGAACCACCCATCATCCTGATTTTAATAGGTTCCTTGCCAAATGCATTTGTCATGGCTTTACTTAACCATACACCCACTTCCGAATCAAATGGCGTTTGAAATGGTCCGTACGAAACATGCGAACGCATGGAAATGATGCGCGGATGTGTCAGTCTTTCTTCTTCTGTAGGTTCGCCATCAACAAAATAGTATCCTTTATCTTCAATATGTTTGCGCACAAGGCTAATCAGTCGATCAGCATCGCTTGATGGTACTAAGCGCACATCAATTTCAGCAATAGCTTTATCGGGTATAAGTGTGCGTGCATCTTTGCCGATGTATAAAGCATTAAGCCCGCGAATATTTAGTGTTGGGTATTGGATAGATTCCTGAAAGTTGTCTCCAATCTTATCGCGCTCGGCAATACCCAGAAATTTTTTGATTTCATTTTCATCATCGGGCACCTGGCTCAAAATTCTTTTCTCTTCAGCGCTAAGTTCCACGCCATCATAAAATCCCGGAATGGTTACCAGGCCATCATCATCTTTCATGCTTGCCAGTAATTGCGAAAGACGCATAGCAGGATTTGGCGTAAAGTTGCCATAGTTACCACTGTGTGCCGGGTTTCTCGGACCAAAAACAGTTAAGGTAATTTCACAAATACCTCTTGCGCCAAAGCTTAAGGTGGGTTGATTGGAAATATGTCGCGGCCCGTCATAGATGATGAACATATCAGCGCTTAAATCATCTTTATAATGCTCAACAGCTTTGGGTAAATTCGGTGAGCCCAGCTCTTCTTCAAAGTCCATGATTACTTTCATGTTGTAATTTGGCTCTTGTTTTAATTCAGCCAACGCATCGAGCGCAGCAAGAAATGCAGCTACCGGCCCTTTGGCATCGGAGGTAGCGCGTGCAAAAATTCTCCAGTCAGGATCATAACCCTCATATAATCTTTCATAGGCAATGGCTTGCCATTTTCCTTGCGCGTCTTTTTCTTTTAAAGTCGGTTTCCATGGACTTTCTTGATTCCACTTACTTGCATCAACAGGCTGTCCGTCTATTTGCAAATAAATGAGAACAGTTTTCTTAGGCTTTTTCACCTTCCTTTCCGCGAGTAATAGTGGTACGGTGGGTGTATTCAAACGTTTTGTAGTAAATCCTCGCCTGGCAAACGCTGTCTCACACCATTGCACATTTTTTTCTATGTCTTCCAGATAGTGCGCATCATTCGGTAAGCTGAGTAGTTCATAGAATTCTTTAAAAGAAGCAACCGCATGTTTTTCTGCGATAGTATTTATATCAGGTTTCTTTTGGGCATACATTGTAAAAGAAACAAAAAGCAGGAGAAGGAAAATTAACTTCATGTTATTTTAATTTAATGAAAGTTTGCAAAACAAAATTGAATCCTCGAACACTGAGCCAATCAGCATAACATGTTTATAAACCGCTGCTACAGATGAGCCGGAATAGGCTGTTCCATCGTTTAGAAATATTTCTTCAACCTTGTAATTTCCTGATGGCTCAGGACTAAGTTTTATTACTTGAGAAGGAGAAAACTTCTCAGGGTTTTTCGCATGCGCGGTAAACTTGAGCAATTGAGGATGTGAACCAATCCAAAGATTACCTTGCGCATCTAATTCAATATTGTCTACACCTGTATTGAGTGCTATTTCTTCTTTTAATGTCAGTGATCCGTTTTCACGCTCACGATCAAAAATCAGCAACTTTCTACCTGTGGTTGAAGCAATATAAATTTTTGATTGATCAGGAGAAAGCGCAATCCCATTGGGATAAGCGATGCCCGTTGCAACCTTACTGAAAGCAGTACCATCAAAATATACGATGTAGGCAATGGCCCTTTGCAAATAGTCTTCCAATGTTCTTCTAAACCCTTTGTTGGGATAGTAATGATCATTGCTTACATAAAATGAACGTTCACCCACGGCAACCAAATCATTGGGGCTTGTCATAAGAGCTGCATCCTCAATGCTTTCCAAATGTATAAGGCTATTGTTTCTCCATTCGAAACGCTCTACGACATGCGCGAGATTTTTTTGCTTGTGATTGATTGCGAACAGAAAGACTCTTCCATCGGCTTCGCGCCAAAGTGAAATGCCATGCGGGTGAAAATCATCAAGATGTGATGGTGTGATATTTTGTAAGTGTGGTATGGAATCATTTAATCTCATTATAAAAATTCCTCCTTGCACACTTCCTGCTTGCTTCATGTTTACCCTTCGGTCATCGGCTGATATAAAGGCAATTCCTGTGTGCTGATCTATAGTAATGTCTTCTGCTCCGGCAATGGGTAATGCAATTTTTTCAACTTTACCTTCAAAATGTGGATCAATGGATTTGAATACACCTGCCGGAATCAAAATGCCAATCACTACATAGCTGAGTATTGCGATCAGGCAAAAGAAGACAAAGAGAAACACTTTCTTCATGCCGGTGTTATTTCAAATACTTTTCCGGCAAGGGAAATCCCATACTTTCTGCACTCCAGAAAATACTAATGATGTGATAGCGATTTTCATCTTTCAGCAATTGTATGCTGTTGATGCCCCTATTTGTTACCGGGCCATCTTTACTTTGTTTGGTGATGTAGGTGCTGAACACATGTGCAATGGCTCCATATTCTTCTGTAACGCGGTTTAACTCCCACTCAAAAAACCCGGTATTGATTCGTGTGCTAAACATTTCTACATAATCCTGGGGGCTCATGGTGCGAAACTGAATATTGCCTGCAGCATTTTTACTGGTTGGAATCAGTCGGGCATCGGAAGCAAACAAGTACTTGAATCTTTCCCAGTCCCTGGCTTCGCCAGCTTCACCTGAAATTACTTCATACAAAGCGTGAATGATAGCATCAATACTTTTTACATCTTGATCATAATTTTGTGCGGGCATGTTGGTTATTGTTCCAAACAATACCAGGGCCAGGCAAATTAATTTTTTCATATACTGATATTTGAATTCTAAATATAACCTTGTTTATGATGTGAACTTGCCTTCTTTGGGCTAATTTTACCTTTTAAGTAATGAATATTCACAATCACAAACCCAGGTACTCAGTAATTATTCCGGTCTATAATCGACCCAATGAATTGGCCGAATTGCTGGAAAGTTTGTGTATGCAGCAACATCAGGATTTTGAAGTGATTGTTGTAGATGATGGCTCTTCAGAAAGAGCTGATGAAGTGGTAGATAAATTCAGAGATAGATTAGAAATTAATTACTACTATAAGCAAAACGCTGGTCCGGGCCCTGCCCGCAATTATGGGTTTGAACGAGCAAAAGGAGATTACTTCATAATCTTTGATTCAGATTGTGAACTTCCTTCTCATTATTTTGATGCCCTCGGAAACGCTCTTTTTGAAAACAATCTTGATGTATGGGGAGGCCCTGATAAAGCCCGAGCGGGTTATAGTTATTTACAGAAGTCCATCAACTATGCCATGACGTCCTTATTGACTACCGGAGGAATAAGAGGAGCGAAAGGTAAGCAAGCCAAATTTCAGCCGCGAAGTTTTAATATGGGGATGAGCAGAGAAGCTTACAAGAAAAGTGGGGGGTTTAAATTAAATCGGCAATCTGAAGATATAGAACTAAGTATACGACTTAGGCGTCTGGGCTTCCGTATCGGATTAATTGAAGAGGCTTATGTATATCACAAAAGACGAAGCTCGCTACTTGATTTTTTCTGGCAGGTCTACAGGTTTGGGAAAGGCCGTTCTTCACTAATTCGTATGTACCCTGATGCCACCAGTATTGTTCACTTTTTTCCTTTGTTGTTTTTACTTGGATTGACTGTGGCCTTAGTCGCACCGAATCCTTTACAATTGGTATTGGGATTAGTTTATGTTGTATATGGTCTCCTTATTTTTCTTGATGCTAGTTTGCAAAACAAAAATCCGATTATAGGTGTATTAAGCTTTGTATGCAGTTTTGCACAATTAGTTGGATATGGATTAGGATTTATTACTGGATTTTTTACTGATCCAAAACAACTATAAAGGGAATTACTTTACTTGTATTAAGTTTTTTGGTATACTTACAAGGCAAACATATTCAGACATTTATGATTGGCTTTCTTCGTTTCAGCTTGCTAGCAATACCCATAGTGTTATGCAGCATTACTGGTACGGCAAGGTATATCAAGACCCAGGATCCTGATCCTTTACAATCCGGATTTTACCTTGTAATTGCAGCTTATGCACCCTCAAAGGCCGATTATGCCCAAAACTTTGTTTCAAAATTAAGTAGCGAAGGTATTGATGCTTATGCAGGACTGAACAACAGACGCAGTTTCATTTTTGTTTACGCAAGTTATCATTCTTCACTTAGCGAAGCACTTTCTGCCATGCGTGAACTTAGGGCAAAGGGCCAATTCACTGATGCCTGGGTACATGTAAGTGGACAGGGAGAATCTGTTTCACTAAATCCACAGGCAGATGAAAAGGAAGTGGAGGTGATTTTAGAGAAAGAGCAGGAGGAGAAAGAAGTTGAAAAAGCTATTGAAGAAGTAAGGCCAGATGAAATTAAAAGTGAGCAAGTCGAAGTAGTTGTCGAGACAACGGTTGAGGAGGAAAAAGCGCCTGTCGGTCCACCTTCATTAAAAAATACAAAAATTTTTGTAAGTCTGTTTAATGCACGTAACAATCGCGCAATAGAAGGCGAGGTACAGATGGTAGATACCGACAGAGGCAGAGCGATGAACAAAGCAAAGGGAAATGATTATATAGAAGTACCGGACCCCAAAAGTGCAAGTGGAAAATTGAGTTTTATAGCTGAAGTCTTTGGTTATAGAAAAATGCAACACGATTTAAGCTATCATGAGACATGGAACGATACCATTAACGACTACCTGGATTTTGTTGATGACCACTATGTCTTGCATTTTGAAATGGTTCGGTATAACCTCGGAGATATCGCCACCATGTATAACGTATATTTCTTTCAAGATGCAGCCATCATGATGCCCGAATCTCTTTTTGAGATGAATAGCCTGCTGGAGATGATGCAGGAGAATCCTAACTACGAAATTAAAATCCATGGCCATACCAATGGTAACTCACATGGTGCAATAGTTAAACGAGGGGAGAGTAATAACTTCTTTGCGCTCACTGATGATGTAAAGAAAGGCGCAGGCTCTGCAAAGCAGCTATCCAAAGAAAGAGCACAAACAATAAAGGACTATTTAATTTCAAAAGGCATTGCCGAAAACAGGATGAAAGTACAGGGTTGGGGAGGTAAACGCATGCTTTACGATAAGCACAGTCCGCAGGCAAGAAGAAACGTTAGGGTGGAGGTTGAAGTGATTAAAGATTAAGTACCCTCGGTTTATTTTATTCCTGGTAAATAAAATCCCAATCTGGGAAACTATTCAGATTCAAACCATTCAATTTAACTTAAAAACCGGCTTTTGCTCTTTGGCATCAACTGTGGTTATATGCAGTAACAAATAACATTACGCATATGAACGATAACATAAAATTGGCTTTTCTTGTAGAAGATGATCCCGTTTACAAAGAATTTGTAAGGAGTTTTTTAACCGGTTTTGGCTTTTTGGTAGTACCCTTTATCGACAGCAGGTCATGTGTTGAGCAATTGAGATTAAACCCTGATTTGATTGTATTGGATCAGCGTCTTTCTAATGGAGAGACGGGCTTAAACTTGCTACATCAAATACGAAGGAAAAATCGGGGTGTTCCGGTATTGATGATGTCGGGTCACAATGATATTAATGTTGAAATGGAAGCAAAAAATCTTGACATACTTGACTTTATACATAAAGACTCAGCAGCAATGGTAAAATTGCGTTCATGGGTTGATCATATTCGAAACATGGATATGCTGAAAGCAAAACGCAAATATGTTAAGTCTAAGCTTGTACTTGCTGGTATGATCGCGCTTTCTCTTTTTTCAATAGGATGGTTATTGTTTTCTTAAAATAAGTATTCTTACACAAATTATATAGTTTGATCATTTTTAAAGGTGTTCTGTTAAAGAGAAGCAGAACACCTTTATTATTTTACGTTTCTGATTGCGGATTACTGTTAAGAGTAATATGTTTATTAAATGAATGATAATAAGCAACGTATGTTGAAATTCAGGGCATGGGACGAAGAGTCGCGATTGCTGATCAGGCTTAATAAACTTGAATGTAACAAAGGTGTACTATCTAAAAAAGGATTTATCTTTCTTCAGTTCACCGGCATGTTTGATAAGCAGGGCGAAGAGATTTATGAAATGGATGTCTTGCTTTTTCAAACCGAAAAGCGCCTGGTTTTTTGGAGTGAAAAAATTAATGGGTGGTGCCTCGCTTTTGCTATGGATAAATCAAATGCAGAGCGCCTACATCAATCCTCCGTAAAGAACGCAAATCGATTATGCAGCTATTATGAATTACCCTCTTAAATCAGTTATTTTTTTCTTCCAGTTTTGAATCAATATATTTTACTGATTCTCCTACAGTGCTGAGTTTCTCAGCGTCTTGATCAGGAATTTTAATATCGAAGGTCTGTTCAAACTCCATAACAATTTCGGCATAGTCTAAAGAATCTATTCCCAGATCTTTCACAAGGTTGGCATCTTGAGTTATTTCTGATTCAACAATACCTAGTTTTTTGGTGAGAATATTCTTTACAGCCTGATATGTGTCTTGCATAATTGGGTTATTTGCGCTCGCAAAGCTATTTAATCCAAGCTTAAAATCTAAAACTTCAGCAGGAATTCGGTGCCTTTTCCCATTTCTGATTTTACGCTTATTGTGCCCTTGTGTTGACGCATAATCTGTCTCGAAAGGCTGAGCCCGATTCCCGAACCTGTTTTTTTGGTGGTAAAGAAGGGTATAAATATTCGTTCAAGTACTTCTTGTTCTATGCCCTGGCCATTGTCTTTTACAGCAATTGCCGCCCTTCCTTTTTCGGTTTCATAAGCGTGCAAGCTGATTTGCTTTTCTCTTTCTTCATCAAAAGCCTGTATGGCATTTTTAACCAGGTTTACAAGCACTTGTTCTATCATGGCCCTGTCTGCTGTAATAATAAGTTCCTCAGGCTTAATATTGAAGTCTAATTGAATGCCTGCATCTTGAAGTTCTTTTTTGTGTAGTAAAGCTATTTCTTCTAACAGAGGTTTTACCGGGAAGTTGCTTAATTTGGGTTTAGGTACTTGTGCCAGGTTGCGGAATTCTTTTATAAAACTGATGAGCCCCTCACTTCTTCTGGAGATGGTTTGCATGGAAAGATGCATGTCGCTCATTTGTTCCGCTGGAATTTTTTCATCGTTCTTTTGAATTTTTTCTTGCAACTCTTCTTCAACAATACTTGCCAAGGAAGAAATAGGTGTTACCGAGTTCATGATTTCATGTGTAAGTACCCGAACAAGGTTTTGCCAGGCTTCCATTTCTTTTTCTTCCAATTCCGATTGAATGTTTTGCAAGGATACCAGTTTGATTTCCTCTCCCTTTAGATTCAATTCAATGGCATAAATGGCTAACTGAATAATGTCACCACCTACATTTAGTCGCAATAACTCTCTTCCGCCTGTTCGAAGGTTCTTTAATACTTCCGGAAGACGAACATCTACAGTACCCAGCTCTTGAATATTTTTTATGTTGTTTGTATGGAGCAATTTTTTTGCAGCGGCATTGCATAGCTGAATGTTGCCGTCTGGTTTGAAAGTGACAAGCCCTATTCCTACATATTGTACGATGTTTTTCATGTACTGAAATTCATCTTCTTTTTCTTTTCGAAGCATGCGTAGTTTGTGCATAGCATCGTTCAATTTTTTGTGAAGCTCCTGAATACCAGGATTGGTGTCTACTGTTTTAAATGAGAATGAGAAGTCATCAAATTTTAGTGAATCAAGAAATGAGCTAAAATCAATATTGGTCTGGTCAAGGTTTTTTAATAGTTCGTAAACGAGAAAGCCAAGTACAAACAAAAACACCAGGGTTACATAAAATTGTGTTCCTTTGGCAAGTGTCCATGCCAATAAAAAGGAGACGACTACTATTGCCGTTATTCGAATAAATAAGGGGTTCTTAAAATTTAAGTCCATACTTTTCCATCCTGCGGTAAAGTGATGCGCGTGTTAAACCCAATTCATCGGCTGCTTTTGAAATATTCCCCTCGTGTAAATCAATGGCTTTTTTAATGGCAGTTTTTTCTACTTCATCCAAATTAAGTGTGCCTGCATTGTTCATGCTTGCAGCAGCGATATTTTTGTTGAAAAGGAAATCAGCTTCCTGCAGTTCTTCATCATCGGTCATAATTACCGCACGCTCAATGGCGTGCTGCATTTCTCGGATATTGCCCGGCCAGGGGTAACGCTTGAGCTTTTCTAAGGCCTGCGGTGAGATAGAATTTATTTTTTTTCTATAGCGCTGTGCGTAGGTTACCAGAAAATGATTGGCCAATGCGGGTATATCTTCAATGCGGTCGTGCAATGCTGGTATTTGTAGCTCTACGGTATTTATCCGGTAAAGTAAATCCTGACGAAAGGTACCTTCTTTTACCATATCGTATAATGGCATATTGGTTGCGCAGATCAATCGTATGTCAACTGAGGTTGATTGGTTTGATCCTACCCGTGTTACTTCCCGACTTTGTAATACACTGAGAAGTTTACTTTGCAGCGACATGCTGAGGTTACCAATTTCATCTAAAAACAAAGTGCCGTTATGGGCCAATTCAAACCTTCCGGGTCTGTCTTCGCGCGCATCAGTAAAAGCGCCCTTTTTATGACCGAATAATTCGCTTTCAAATAATGTTTCGGTTATAGCCCCCATATCCACCGAGACAAAGTTGTTTGAACTCCTGTTTGAACTTTGGTGTATGGCCCGGGCTACTAATTCCTTTCCTGTACCATTTTCTCCAAGTATTAAAATATTAGCATCAGTTTTTGATACTTTATCAATGATGCTGTACACTTCTTTTATTGCCTTGCTTTCACCAATAATTTCTTTGAAAGGTTGGCTGATTTGCTCTTCAAGTAAAGCCTTGGCAGTTTTTAATTTATCAACTTCGTTATACGATTTCTTAAGTTTAATGGCAGTATTGATTGTAGCTATCAGCTTTTCGTTTTGCCAGGGCTTCAAAATAAAATCAGTTGCACCTTCTTTGAGGGCACGAACAGCCATCTCTACATCTCCAAAAGCCGTGATGAGAATAACAACAGCGTTGGGTTCTTTTTCAAGTATTTGTTCTAACCAATAAAAACCCTCTTTTCCGCTGGTGATATCCTTACTGAAATTCATGTCGAGCAGAATAACATCATATGTGTCGTTATTCAACAGAAAAGGAATTTTCTTAGGGTTCTTTTCTATAATGATCTGATGATTGTTTTTCTTTAGAAGCATTTTTGCGGCCAGCAAAACATCCTCATCGTCATCAATCATCAGTATTTTTCCGCCTTCGTTCACTTAAGTTATGGTTTAGAAGTCCAACAATAAGATAAAATTGTGCCAACAGAAACATGTACGTTATTGGCTGTTTTCGTACAGTTTAGTGTTCTATAATGTACAAATATGTACCAAAAGCGTACAGTAAAAAAGCAATAATTACTTAACGGTAAGATCTGACCTGTAAAAATGGATATGTTCATCATCAACGAGCAACATGGTTTCATCTGTCAGTAATACGTAGCTGCAAGGTTGAGGAAGGTCAAAACTAACCTGTTCTCCTGTATATAAATTGTGCAGGTGTAATTGCTGGTCTTTTACGTAATACAGATCCATGCCTAGAAAATTGAAGTAGTTGAGTCCGGGTAGCTCGAGTGTTCGTAACTGTTTGCCTATATTATTAAAAACAAGAATTCCTGTAGCAGGTTTATTCAGAAAAAGCATGTTTTGGTATTCGCGCATGTAATTAAAATTGAAATCATTTTGTAATTGTGCGCGGTCAATTAATATTTCTACTTCAACAGATTGTACCTGATTGTTTATTTTTTTTAAAGAGTAATCAGCCTGATCAATCAACCACAAACTATTGTCGCCCGTAATGGTACACAAATAGGTATCAATAGACAGTGCCTGGTCAATAGTGTAGTTACCCAGCGGATTCAAAAATCTATCAAATAAGGTATATGTCTGATTATCGCGATTAAAACCAATAATGCGCATACCGTTCCAAGCTTCAATTAAATCAAATGCGCTACCAGAGCTTTGGTTAAATTCGGCAACAAGCTCAGCATCTTCGCTGAATTTTTTTATAGTGCCATTTTGTTGTGCGGTATAAAAAAAGCCAACGCGGTCAATACTTACCATTTGAACAGAAGGCAATGGAATACTTTTAAAGTGCTGAAACTCTTGTGCCTCAACAAAATTAATTTGCAGCAGAAAGATTAGTATAATGTTAGTGATAGGACGTGCCATCAAAATTCTTAAGTTCAACTTTATTGCCATCATATTCTGCATACGTTTTGTGATTGACCCACTCTCCAAGGTTGATGTAACGACTTTGTTCATTTATTTCTATATTCAAGGGTAGATGTCGGTGACCAAAAACATAATAATCAAAGTGATATTGTTGTTCCATCTCTTTGCAATAGATAACCAGGTACTCTTTATCAGCCCCCTCATATTTTTCTTCTGTTTTGGTGTTGCTTATCCTGCTTCTGCGCGAGAAATAGTTTGCAATACCTATGCCAGTATTTGGATGTATTCGCGCAAATAGCCACTGACAAATGCCACTGTTAAAAAATTTCTTGAGAAGTTTATACGTATTGTCGCCCGGCCCGAGACCATCTCCATGGCCAATTAATATTTTATGTTCATTGATTTGTAGTACCTGAGGATCACGGTACAGTTCAATGCCCATCTCCTCTTTAAAATACCCAAACATCCACATGTCGTGATTGCCGGTGAATAAACTGATATTTATACCTGCATCACTCAGTTCTGCAAGCTTACCCTGAAGTCGAATGAAACCTTTGGGAATTGCGCGTTTGTACTCAAACCAAAAATCAAAAACATCACCGAGTAGGTAAATATGATGGGCTTCATTTTTAATACGATCTAACCATTCCACTACTTTTTTTTCTCGCTCCAGGCTGCTCTTTTTGTTGGGAACACCCAAATGAAAATCAGAAGCAAAAAATAGCTTTTTTCCTTGCGGTAGGGATGGAAGTTGAAGGATTGTATGATACCCGTGTATATTCAAGGTTTTGATTTAGGAGACTAACTATTAGGCAGCTAATTAAATAAAAAGCGGGCAATTAATTTTGCCCGCGCGATATAAAGTAAGATCAGATTTAATTTTTCTCCGTCTTGATGTCTTCTACTTCGTCAGGTGGTTTGTTTTCCGGCTCGGTAGTTGAACTTTTCGGTTCCTGATTAGTTGCTGGTTCATTTGCGACTGTATTCTTATCTTCAGTATCGGCATCTTTGCCATTGGTGAACTGTTGATAAGTAGTTGGTTTTTCAAATGGACGCTTACCAATCAATCTTTCGAGATCGGCCTGGAATAGAATTTCCTTTTCGAGTAATTCTTTGGCTATTACCTCCAGTTCTTCCCGATGTTTCGATAAAAGGTTTTTTGTGCGTTCATACGCAATATCAATGATGCGCTTTACTTCTTTATCTATTTTTTCTGCAGTTGCATCTGAGTAAGGCTTTTGGAAATTGTATTCCGATTGCTTCGAATCATAAAATGACAAATTACCGATCTCATCATTCATTCCATAAACCGTTACAATACTGTAAGCCATTTTTGTAATGCGCTCTAAATCGCTCAATGCACCGGTTGAAATTTTTCCAAAAGTGATGTCTTCTGCTACACGACCGCCAAAAGCCATGCACATTTCATCAATCAATTGTTCGGTTTGATATAAGAATTGTTCTTTAGGAAGGTATTGTGCATAACCCAGGGCTGCAACCCCACGTGGAACAATGCTTACTTTAACAAGCGGATCGGCATGTTCAAGGTACCAACCTGCTACCGCATGACCTGCTTCATGGTATGCGACAATTTTCTTTTCTTCAGGTGAGATAATTTTGGTTTTCTTTTCCAATCCGCCAATTACACGGTCTATCGCGTCTTGAAAATCTTGCATATCTACTGCCTTTTTATCTCTTCGCGCAGCGATTAGCGCAGCTTCATTACATACATTGGCAATTTCAGCGCCTGCAAAGCCGGGAGTTTGTGCAGATAGTTTTCTTGCATCTACATCGGTATTAAGTTTCAAGGGTTTTAGGTGTACTTTGAAGATGGCTTCGCGGCCAACAATATCTGGTTTGTCAATACTGATTTGTCTATCAAAACGACCAGGACGTAAAAGCGCTGAGTCAAGTACATCGGGGCGGTTGGTGGCCGCAAGAATTATTACACCTGAATCGGTGGAGAATCCATCCATCTCTACAAGTAATGAGTTCAAGGTATTTTCACGTTCATCATTTGATCCGGGCATCTGGCCCCTTCCTCGTGAACGACCGATGGCATCTACTTCATCAATAAATACAATGCAAGGCGCTTTTTCTTTGGCTTGCTTGAATAGGTCACGCACACGCGCGGCACCCACACCTACAAACATTTCTACAAAGTCTGATCCTGATAAAGAAAAGAAGGGTACAGCGGCTTCACCAGCTACTGCTTTTGCAAGCAATGTCTTTCCTGTACCTGGAGGGCCCACCAACAATGCGCCTTTAGGGATTTTACCACCGAGTTTAGTGAACTTACCTGGGTTTTTCAGGAACTCAACAATTTCTTTAATCTCTTCTTTAGCTTCTTCTAATCCGGCTACATCAGCAAAGGTGATTTTTACTTTATTTTCAGCATCAAACAATGCTGCTTTTGATTTGCCGATATTAAATATCTGACCCCCCGGGCCACCACCACCTGTCATTCTTCTCATTAGAAACCAAAATCCGAAAAGCAAAAGGAAGAGAAATCCATAAGAGAAGAAGTGGGTTGTCCAATCACTTCGGTCATCTACTTCGTACTCTACTCTTCTTGAAGCATCAATTTTTGCGTTTATCTGATTAAATGAGTCTACAAAGCTATCACCCGAAACAATAGGGAGTTTATAATGCGGGCCTGCACCTGTACCCCAACGACTTGATTTTTCAAGCTCTGCCCTGTATTTGGCATTATCAACGGCTTCTGGTCTTAGGGTAATTTCTACATAATTTTGATTGCGTACCAGAATCACTCGTTGTACATCATTGGCTTCAATCATTTGTTGAAACCTGAACATGGTGATGGTAGTAAGTGAGCCCGAGCGATTAAATATGCTTATGGCCATAACTACAGCAATAAGCGACAATATCACCCACATCTGGTAGTTTGGCTTTGGTGCTTTGCCTGGCAATAAATTCTTTGGCTTTTTATCCTGATTTTCCATGCTTCAAATGATGACAATTAAATAACGTGTGCTTTCTAAATTAGTTCTTTACGTTTATTCTGGTATTTCTTTGATATCGGCATCTCCCCACAAACGCTCAAGTGCGTAAAATGCTCTCTTGTCTTTTCGGAATATATGCGCCACTACATTGACGTAATCCAACAACATCCACTCTCTGTTTGTTTTTCCTTCAATGTGCCAGGGAGACTCTTTTATCGATTTTTGGACTACTTCATCTACTGAATCAGCAATGGCATCAATCTGTTTATCGGTGTTTCCTGAACAGATCACAAAGAAATCGGCAACGGCACTTTTCACTTTTCTCAGGTCCATCACCACAATCTCAGTCGCTTTCTTTTCCTGCATGCCCTTAACTATACTTTCACTTAGTATTTCTGAATTGGCATTGCTTTTTTTCTTCCGCATTCAACTATCTTAGTTACGCACAAAACTATAAAATTACTTTGCATAAAAACCCGGCCAAAACCCTATTCCTTGGTAAAAGACTCGAATATGTGCCAGAATGTCATTCTACAAATGATCTTGCCGCTAAATTGGGGCAGGAGCAGCGTGCAATCGAGGGTACCGTGGTGCTTACCGACTTCCAAACCGCAGGAAGAGGTCAACAAGGAAGTTCCTGGGAGGCTGATCCGGGCAAGAATCTTACCTTTTCAATTATTCTGAAACCAAGCTTTTTATTGGTAACTGAGCAATATCAACTTAATAAATCCATAGCCCTTGGAATTTATGATGCTTTGGTATCGCTGGTAAAAACGGACTTTAAAATTAAATGGCCCAATGATGTGCTGGCTGGCGAAGAGAAGTTGTGTGGTATACTCATTGAAAACAGTCTTAGGAACAACAGTATTCAGCAAAGCATAGTGGGTATAGGTCTTAATGTGAATCAGGTAAGCTTCAATGCGCCAAAAGCAAGTTCTTTAAAGTTGTTGTCTGGACAGGATTTTGATTTGAACGCATTACTTGCATTGATTCTTTCAACAATTGAAGCGCGCTATCTTCAGTTAAGAGCAGGACAAAATGATTTAATTGATGCGCATTATCATGAAAGATTATTTGGACTGAACAGAACAATGAATTTCAAATCTGCAAGTAAAACATTTGAGGGAACAATCAGGGGTGTTGATAATCATGGAAGATTAACTGTTGAATCTGCTTCCGGATTTAAGTATTACGCGGTAAAAGAGATTGCTATTGTGTAATGCTGGTTTTAACTTACCACTTAAAATAATTTTAGTCACTCCAACACCTTTAAAGCCCGTCATTAAATCTGTCTCGGCAGAGTAAAATTTAGCAGTTATTTTAAGGCTCCAATTCAAATCCAAAACCTATTCATCATGCGTAATTTTATCCAAATTCTTTTCTTAGTTTTTATCGCTTTTTGTTGCATTCCTGTTGCTGCGCAAAAACTCGACATGGAAAAACTGCAAGGCATGAAGCCTCGCAGCATTGGTCCGGCCGGTATGAGTGGCCGCGTAACTGCCATTGATGCCGTACACAGTCAGCCACATATTATTTATATAGGCTCAGCTTCAGGCGGACTTTGGAAATCTGAAAGCGGAGGCATTGCCTGGGAACCTATTTTCGATAAAGAAACATCTGCATCAATTGGCGCCATCGCCATCACGCAAAGTAATCCTAGCGTAGTGTGGGCCGGAACAGGCGAAGGAAATCCGCGTAACTCGCTCAATGGTGGTTATGGAATTTACAAAAGTCTGGATGCAGGCAAGAGCTGGACTTTAATGGGCCTGGAAAAAACCAGACATATACATCGCATCATCATTCATCCGGATAATCCGGATGTAGTTTGGGTGGCCGCTATCGGTTCGCCCTGGGGTGCGCATCCTGAACGTGGCGTGTACAAAACAACAGATGGTGGTAAAACATGGAAGCGTGTTTTGTTTACCAATGAACTTAGCGGTGCGGCAGAGTTGGTTATAGATCCATCTAACCCAAATAAATTGATTGCTGCCATGTGGGAGCACAAGCGCTGGCCTTGGTTCTTTAAGTCAGGTGGTGAAGGCTCAGGTTTGTATGTTTCACACGATGGTGGCGAAACCTGGGTGAAGCGTACCGATAAAGATGGCTTGCCTTCCGGTGAGTTAGGAAGAATTGGTATCGCTATCGCACGTAATAAACCTAATGTAGTTTATGCTTTGGTAGAGTCGAAGAAAAATGCCTTGTATCGTTCTGATGATGGTGGATTTAAATGGACCATGATCAATGATAAAAGTGATATAGGTAATCGCCCCTTCTATTACCATGAAATTTATGTGGATCCAAAAAATGAAAATCGTGTATACAGCATTTTCACTTATGTAAATGTGAGTGAAGATGGGGGCAAATCATTCAAGCAATTGGTAGGATGGAATGTGCACCTTGATCACCACGCCTGGTGGATTCATCCCGAAGACCCAAATTATATTATCGATGGTAATGATGGTGGTATGGCTATCTCACGCGATCAGGGCAAGAGCTGGCAGTTTGTGGAAAATCTTCCGCTCGGACAATTCTATCACATCAATGTAGATAATGATTATCCCTACAACGTGTATGGTGGTTTGCAAGACAATGGTACCTGGGTTGGACCGGCTTATGTGTTGAAAGCACAAGGCATACGCAATTCTTATTTTCAGGAAGTGATGTTTGGCGATGGCTTCGATGCCATGCCAGATGCGGATAATAATCGTTATGGTTATGGCATGTCGCAAGGTGGTAACCTGGGCAGGTTCGACAGGGAAACAGGCTTTGTAAAAACCATTCGCCCCACACATCCGGATGCTAAAGTAATGTTGAGGTACAACTGGAACTCTGCCTTGGCGCAAGATCCGTTTAGCAACAGCACCATTTATTATGGAAGTCAGTTCGTGCACAAGAGTACCGATAAAGGAGATAGCTGGGAAATTATTTCTCCGGATTTAACTACCAATAATCCTGAAAAGCAAAAGCCGCACGAAAGTGGCGGATTAACTTTAGATGCTACCAATGCAGAAAATCATTGTACCATTATTGCCATCGCACCAAGCAAAG
>CAZVFM010000024.1:0-3266 GCA_964626095.1 uncultured Roseivirgaceae bacterium
TGTTTACTAATTACACTACCCAAAATATAAACGCAATCACTTCATCATTTGAACACACCTTTGGTATGTTAAATGACCTGATGGGAAACAATAACATCCATGAAGCTGCCTACCTAAACATGGCCATCAGCAACGGAGAATTTATTGTTGCTACACGCTATGTATCTGATCCGAAAGAAACCCCACTTACACTTTATCACTCAGAAGGTAGTCGCTATGTCTGCGAGGACGGAGTTTGCAGAATGCTTGATCCCAACGAAAGAGAACAAGCTGTACTTATTGTTTCTGAAAAACTTACCGATGTACACAAAGATTGGAAAGAAATACCTGGCAATCACTTTGTGATGGTAGACAAGGATTTGAATGTAAGTCATAAACCAATTCAGGTTTAAAAAATTCGGCTAGATTTGCCGAAAATAAAATTTCATGCAATACGATGTTGTAGTCATTGGTGGAGGCATTGTTGGTCTGGCTACCGCTTATCAGTTGAAAAAGAAAAATCCTGCACTCAAACTGGTCCTTATTGAAAAAGAATCAAAGCTTGCTGCCCACCAAACCGGAAACAACAGCGGTGTAATACACTCGGGAATCTATTACAAACCCGGAAGCTTAAAAGCCCAAAATTGCATTAAAGGCTATAACATGCTTTTACAATTCGCAAAGGAAAATGGAATTCCATTTGATTTATGCGGAAAAATTATTGTAGCAACCGAAGAAAAAGAACTTCCGCTTCTTGAAAATCTCTTTGTACGTGGGGAAGAAAACGGTTTGCAAAACATGAAACGCCTAAAGAAAGAAGTACTTAAAGAATACGAACCACATGTTGAGGGACTTGCAGGCATTTTTGTACCACAAACAGGAATTATAGATTACACTAAAGTAGCATTAAAGTTTGCTGAGCTTTTAATTCAAGCTGGGGCAGAAATTATTTTAGGAGAAAAGGTTGTTGAAGTAAAGGTTAGCAATTTTGAAAATATCGTAGTAACAAATAAAACCAGCTATTCAAGTAAGTTAATTATTAACTGCGCAGGCTTGTATTCAGACAAGGTAGCACGCATGACACTTGGTAAACTGGATGTGAAGATCATCCCCTTCCGTGGGGAGTATTACAAAATTAAACCAGAGAAGGAACACCTGGTAAAAAACTTAATTTATCCGGTACCCGATCCGAACTTTCCATTCCTTGGTGTACACTATACCCGTATGATGGGCGGTGGTGTTGAAGCAGGACCTAATGCGGTGTTGGCTTTCAGGCGAGAAGGTTACAAGAAATCACAAATTCATTTTCCTGAACTTGCCGAGACCCTGGCATGGCCAGGTTTTCAAAAAGTAGCACTCAAATACTGGAAAACAGGAATGGGCGAAATGTACCGCTCCTTCTCAAAAGCTGCTTTCACCAGGGCATTACAAAAGTTAATACCCGAAATTCAATCAAGCGATCTGATTTACGGTGGTGCCGGTGTACGTGCACAAGCATGCGACAGAACTGGTGGCTTGGTGGATGATTTTCTGATCCTTGAAAACAAAAACGTGATAAATGTTTGTAATGCCCCCTCACCTGCTGCCACTTCTTCACTGGCCATTGGTGAAACGGTCGCTTCGCTGGCAATGAAAAAACTTTGAATGGTTATCCTGCCTTAATTGCACTTACTTCAATCTCAACAAGTAATTCAGGGTCAATCAGGCCACTCACCTCAACCATACTTGACGCTGGTTTGATATTTCTAAAAAACTCTCCATGCGCCCTGCCAACTTCTTCCCATTGCTTGATATCGGTAACGTACATGCGGGTACGAACCACATCTTTCATTTCCATTCCAGCCTGTTGTAGTACCTTTTCGATCTTTTGAAATATATAACGGGTTTGCTCGTAGGCATTTCCCTTACCTACTATATTACTTTGTTCATCAACTGCGGTAGTACCGGCAACTTCCAGTACATTACCCACTTGTACCGCTCGGCAGTATCCAACAATATCTTCCCATTTGGCTCCAGTGGTATAGTTCTTCCTTAAGTTCATAATAATTTATCATTTATCTCATCACTGGCTATATTCAATTCCAGCTACAAGCTTTTGTTTTTGCTTAACTTTGATGCTAATATCAATAGAGTAAAGCATGTTAACAAGCGAAGAGCTTAAACGATACAGTCGCCACCTTGTACTCCCTCAGTTTGGAATTGAAGGCCAACAAAAGTTAAAACAAGCCCGTGTGCTCGTAGTTGGAGCAGGCGGCTTGGGCGCACCCGTATTACTTTACCTGAGCGGAGCCGGTGTTGGTCATATTGGTATTGCAGATCATGACAAGGTAGAAATCTCTAACCTTCAACGCCAGGTTTTATTTTCAAGCGTTGACATCGGTAAAAGCAAATCACAAAAAGCAGCAGAAAAAATCAGGCTGCTAAATACAGAAATTAGTGTAACCAGCTTCAATGAAAAGTTAACCGCGAATAATGTGTTAAACATTATTAGTAAGTATAATATAATTGTAGACTGTACCGACAACTTCCCTACCCGATATTTATTAAATGATGCCTGCGTTCTTGCAGACAAGATTTTGATTTATGCTTCCGTATTCAGGTATGAAGGACAGTTGGCTGTTTTTAATAACAAAAAAATGGATGGTAACTACTACCCAAACTACAGAGATCTTTTTCCTGAACCAACTGCTCCCGGACTTATAATGAACTGCGAAGAGGCAGGGGTATTAGGTGTACTGCCGGGTTTGATCGGTTGTATGCAGGCCAACGAAGTGATTAAACTGATATGCGGTATTGGTGATGCCCTCAATGGAAGGCTACTTATTATCGATACATTGACAATGCAGCAACAGATTGTACAGATACCAGATAGAAAAAGCAGGGAAAAAATAAATTCTTTGATCGATTATGAAGAATTTTGTGGATTAAAAACAAATAAAGAAAGATATTCGGGCATGAAAGAAATCAGTGTACAAGAGTTAAAAGCCATGAAGGATTCCGGTGAGGATTTTCAGCTAATAGATGTAAGAGAAGATTACGAAGTCGAAACTTCCCATATAGATGGCGAATGGATTCCACTGGCTGAAATTCCGCAAAGTATTGGTAAGATATCCAAAGCAAAGAAAGTTGTCATTCATTGCCGCAGTGGCGGACGAAGTGGCAATGCAGTGCTGTGGTTGGAAAAAAATCATGGCTATACCAACCTCTATAATTTAAAGGGAGGTATAACCGCATGGGCCGCAGCTATTGATCCGGACATGGAGGTTGCTTGATTCCTAATTTATACT